>JBLHNX010000076.1:0-9355 GCA_047622125.1 Paracoccaceae bacterium
TCCGTGCGCCATTGCGCGAGCAGTGCAAGGCGTCCGTAAGCCTTGGAGCCGGGCGTGGCGGTGATCCGCTGCGCCACTTCGCGTTGGAACATCAGCGTCAGGCTGCTCCAGATGGGGGGCCAGACGTCGGGTGTCAGCCAGCGCACCAGAAGTTCCGTGCCGATATTATAGGGCAGGTTGGCACAGATGCGGATTGGCGGGGTCAGATGTTCGAGCGGATCAATCTCCAATGCGTCGCCGTTGATGACTGTGAGCCGGTCGGGGTATGCCGCACTGATTTCGGCCAAGGCGGGCAGGCAGCGGGCGTCTTTTTCGATTGCCAGCACGCGGCGCGCGCCTTCGGCGAGAAGCCCACGTGTGAGGCCTCCGGGGCCAGGGCCGACTTCGAGGATGTCACAACCCGTCAGATCACCGGCAAGGCGGGCGATTTTTGAAGTGAGGTTGAGATCGAGCAGAAAATTCTGTCCGAGGTTTTTCTTGGCGGCGATCCCGTGGGTTTCGATCACGGCGCGCAGCGGTGGGAGGGTGTCGATCTGGCTCATGGTGTTGTCGTGCCGCGCGCGGTTGCCATCTGGTCGGCCATACGCAGGGCGGCGATGAGCGATGTTGGGTCCGCGCGTCCCTTGCCCGCGATATCAAAGGCGGTGCCATGATCGGGAGAGGTGCGCACGAAGGGCAGGCCCAGTGTCACGTTCACGCCGCCGGAAAAATCCAGCGTTTTAATCGGGATAAGTGCTTGGTCGTGATACATGCAGACGGCCACGTCATAGGTTTTTCGCGCGCCTGCGTGAAACATAGTGTCCGCCGAGAGCGGCCCTGCGATATCCATCCCTTGGGCGCGCAGGGCGTTGAGCGTCGGGGTGATCATCTCGATTTCTTCGATTCCCATCTTGCCACCTTCGCCTGCGTGTGGGTTCAGCCCTGCAACGGCAATGCGCGGGCGGCTAATCCCGAAATCACGGCGCAGGGCGGCGTGGGTGATCAGCAGCGTGTCGGTCAGCAGGGCGGCGGTCAGGGCGCGGGGCACGGCTGCGAGCGGTATGTGAATCGTGGTTGGCACGACCCGCAGGGCATCGCAGGCCAGCATCATCACAACACGCTCGACGCCTGCGAGGGCTGCAAGATATTCGGTGTGGCCGGGGTAGGCGAACTGCGCCCCATCCGCGAGCGCCTTTTTGTGGATCGGGGCGGTGGTCAGGGCGCGGCACTGGCCGGATGTGACCAGATCGACGCCGCGCGCAATCACGTCAATCACGCCTTGGGCATTGGCCGGATCGGGGGTGCCAGCACTGGCAGCGCCACCGAATGCATGGGCAAGGACCGGCATGGCATCGGGCGCGGTTATCGCGGCCTCATCAACACTGGTGATCACGCGAAATGATGCATTAGCGGGTAGATGGCGCGGATCGCCCAGCCACACGAACGGTAGGTCGCCGCGTAGGGCAGCCCATGCGGACACGGCGATTTCAGGTCCAATTCCAGCCGGTTCGCCGCAAGACAGCACAAGCGGCGCGTTTGTTGTCATGGCGTTGCGATCGTCGCCGAGGCCCTAAGGTTAGCCAGCAATGCATCGGCATAACCGGCAAGACGTTGACTGGTCAGCTGCGCCCGCACCGCATCGCGATCCACATCACCAGTCAGTGTCGGCGTGCGCCCGCATAGCATCAGGAAAACCAGCGTTTCGCCGTTGGAGCGTGTCAGGGAATAGTCCACTTCACCGGGATCAAGGGCGGCAAGGCGCATCGCCACGTCTTGGGGAATTTCAGCAGGCGGGAGGATGTCACGTTGCAACACTTCGGCAGGCTGGCCTTGGGCGACGCCATAAAGATCGTCACATGTGTCGACGTCTGTGGCGACTCGGGCGGCTTGGCGCAGGCCTTGATCTGAACGGCCGCCGGCAATGTAATACGCGGCATATTCGATGGCAGCCGGTTCGACGGCGGCCTGTGCAACTTCACGCACGTCGCGCATCTGGAACAGGGCAATGCCGTTTTCAATTGGAATAGGGCTGGTCACTTCGCCCGGTGCAAGCGCAAGCAGAATCGAGCGCAACGGTGGCGGATAGTTCGAGATTGGCAACCAATCGAGGCGACCACCGCGCGACCGTGAAGGCAGGGCCGAAACGCGCCGAGCCTGTGCTTCGAATGCGCCGGTCGTGGTCAGGGTTGAAATCTGTTCGGCCTGCGCCTGGGCCTGTGCGGCTTGTTCCGGCGGGGCGGGGATGATAATTTCGCTCAGCAATACTTCGATGCCGGTGGCGCCGCCTGCGGCTTGACCAAGGGCCTGATCAATTTCGGATTCGGTAACCTGTGAACGGCTCCCATAGCGTGAGCGCACAAAGTCACGCCAGCTGACGCCAACACGCACGAAATCGCGGAATGTTTCGCGTTCGATCCCGCTTTGATCAAGAACGTTCAGGAACTGGTCAAGTTCAAGGTTGGCGCGTTCGGCGAATGCCGTCATCTGGTCGAGCAGGGCTTCGTCGGTCAGGCGCAGCCCAGCACGATCCAATTCTTCCATCTTCAGGCGATCTTCGATCAAACCTTCGCGTGCCACCTCGGGCAGATTGCCTGGCGCGCGAAACAAGCCCAGCAGGCCGATCCGCTGATCCAGTTCAAACTGCGTCACGACGCTGTCATTCACGACAATTGCCGGGGAAAACGGGCTCTGTGCCGCGCCTATGTTTGGCAAGGTTGCCGCGAGTGTCAGGGCCAAAAGGGCCGGGAATGTCAGTCGTATGCGCATTTGTGCCTCGTCTGTCTGATCGTGTGTCGTGTTGCGGGCGGGTTCAGTCTACGCATTGGCGCGTCGCCTGACCAACGGAACGCCCCGCCGAAAACCCGCGGAGCTCAATCGATAACCCGAAATCTGTTACTGGGTCTACACTAGCCGAAGACGAAAAGCGGCGCGAGACCGAAAGGTCAACAGCGACACATTCGTTTTCCCAACCAACGCCGATTGTTGCCCGTGCCGCCCTGTTTGCGATGAAATCATAGCTGGCATCGGCGCTGACGCTCCAGATGTTGTTAATCTGATAGGCACTATCCAGCGTCCATTCGGACACGTTTGTGCTATCTGTCAGCCACAGATAAGAGGCGGCAAGATCAAACCGGTCATCGCTCCATCCAATCCGGGCCTCGGATTTTGTGAAGTCCAGATCGTCAGCAATAAGCGCGCGTCCATCTATCGCCAACCCGTTGGGAAAATCGACTTGGCCCGCCACCAGCCAGTCAGACGCGGTGCCTTGCAAGCCGGATGACGCGCTAAAGGCGGCGTTCGCCGTTTCGCGCAAGATGCGCCCAAAGGTCAGCGTGGCGTTCCATGCATCCGGTGATACCCGTGTCCAGCGTGCGCCAAAGGCGACCCGCGCCCCGGTTTCGCGCGCGTCCTGTCCGGGAAAGCGTGAAAGGGCAAAAAGATTGGCCTGATCAAGTTCTGCGTCGGTGCTGTCTTCGTTGGCGACATCGTCGCCGTAGACCTCGGACCATGCGACTTGCACGAGGGGCTCGATCACATGCGTGGCCGAAGGTGTTGTGCGGATCAGCGGATACCGCAAGGTTAGCGCCACCGCCGGAATGGTGCGCTGTATGTCGCTGGCATATGCTGCGTCCTGCGTGATTGCATAGTAGTCGAAATCCACGCCTATCTGGCCGTCAATCAACAGACCAACGGGCGTGACCCAATTGCGCTGCCACTGCGCGCCAAGGCCAAAGCGGGCGACATCGCGCCCCACGATATCGTCATTCGAACTGCGGTAAAGGGTTTGCGCATCAGCCGTCAGCGTGGCGATCCCGCCAATTGCGTTCGGCGCAAGTCGCCGTTCATACCCAATATCGGCTACGATGCTGGGAAGCTTCGCATTGTCGTCAAGAAAGCGCAGCGATTCATAGTAGACCAATGCTGCGTTGAAAATTGAATTGTCAGTGACTCGGCCCAGGGCGATCTGACTATCAAGGCGGTCCTTGCTCGAATAGCCGTAATCAAGGATATAGTCGCGGTCTGTCGTCGCCTCCAGATCAAAGGTTAGCGCAAAGTAGCCCGCCAGATCGAACGCGCCCTCGGCCATGATATAGCCACGCATTGCCCCAGATAGGAGCGTATCCGAAGAAACGGCCGTGTTGATCTCGATGTTGCCGCTCAGGAAAGCCTGACGATAACGTGCCTCAAGAGTAGTGGTGTTGCTGGATAGATAGGGTGTGAGGGTAAGGTCGCGGTGATCGCCCAGTCGAATAAAATAGGGCAGTTTGAAACCTGTGCCAAGCAGATCCGAACTGCGCAGTTGCGGGATCAGCAGGCCAGTGGCGCGGTCGAGGGTAGGATCGGGCAGGCGCATCCTTGGCACCCAGATGATTGGCACGCCCATCACGCGAAACTGTGCATCATCGAAATAAAGCTGACGTTCCAATTGGTCATGGACCACGCGGCTTGCGCGGATTTCCCATAGCGGCGTATCGCCTTCGCAAACCTGACAGGACGTCGCGACAACGCGGAGAAGTTGATTATAGCGACCGTCCACACGGCTGATCTGATTGGCTGCCAGTTGCAATTGCTGATCCAGTACCAGCCGCGCCCCGCGCAGGATGCCATTTTCAAAGGTCGGATCAAGGCTCGCGCGGGATGCTGTCATGATCGTGCCGTCATCGATAACAAGAAAAATCGGCCCTTCGATCACCAGTTGGTCACTGACTTGATCATAGGTGATACGGGCCGCGGATAGGCGCGTGCCATCAAACAGCACTTCGACATTGCCCTGTGCCACAAGCCGCTGATCATCGGTCACAAAAACCGTGTCCGCCACAAGCGTCGCCGCACCCTGCGCCTGCCCAAGCTGGGGCAGCACAAGGGCACAGATCAAGGCGAAGGCACGCCAAACCATCAACCGTCCTCCAGATGCAATAACAGGCCAAGCGAAAGCCCGATCGCTGCAAGGGGCGGGGCCCAGGCCGCAAGGATGACCGGAATCTGCCCGCTTTCCCCCAACACTTGCGCTAAATTTCGGATAAAAAACAGACCAAAACTAAGGATGATAGCATATAAAACCATCAAACCAGTGCGCCCGCCACGCGGATGGCGCATGGTAAAGCCAGCACCAATCAGCACCATCGACACAAGAAACGCCGGCAGCGCCAATTCCATATGGAACCATACCAGATGGCGGCGCGCGGAAAACCCGGCTTGTTGCAGATTGTGAATAAAGGCGGGCAGCTCCCAGATTGGAACAGTCGAAGGCGTGCCGAAGCTGTCGCGAATCTGATCCGCAGTAAGCGACGACGGGATATCAAGGCTGGGGTATGTCACGGCCCATTCTTCGGGGTTACGATCATCTGCTAGCGGCCAGACCTTGGCGTCTGTGAGGGTCCACGCCCCGTCGGCCAATGCAGCACCTGCCGCCTCGATCCGGCGGGTCGGGCCACCCTCGGCGCCAAAAGTAATGAATGTGACATCGCGCAATTGCGTGCCCTCCGCATTGGCGTTTGCGGCGCGGATCACTGTCTGGCCACTTGCGCTGCCTTGGCGCAACCATAGCCCCGAAGCGGTTATCGACATGACATTGCCACCCGTGTTGGTCAATTCATTGACGCGGACCTCGAACTGCTTGGAGGTGGTCGCGACCATCGGGTTCATGATGGCGACGCCGAACGCACCTATCAGCAAGGTCACAAAGACCGGCGCTACAAGCGCGCGCATCGCTGAACGCCCTGCCGCCCGTGTCACCACCATTTCCGAGGATCGCGCCAAGCCAAGAAACAAGCCAATCGTTGAAAGGATCAAGATAAGCGGTAAAATAACATAAATGGATTGCGGAAGGTTTAGCAGGCTGAGCCCGATAAAATCGCGAAAACTGGCATCGGTATCACCAAAACGACGGGCCTGCTCGACCACATCCAAAAGCGCCATAAAAACAATGAATACTAGAAAAGTGGCCGAAAATATCATCAGGAAACGCCAAGCGAAATAACGGTGCAGGATCATACTTCCACCCCCGATAACTTGGCGCGGCGTTTGAAAAGCGCGGGTCGGCAGGCTGAGAATAGCAGCCCCCAGATAATCAGCCCGCCGCCAAAGACCGGTAAATAGACCAGCGGCCAAAGCGCCGGGTTTTCCCGCGCGATACTCGCTCCGATGCTTTCAAGAACCTTGACCAAGATGAGCAAGAACACCGCTGTAATGATCTGCCGCCAGACTCCAAAGCGGCTGAACCCACCCGTCAGCAGGGTCGCAAAGCCGATCAGGGCTGCGACAGTGGCCAGCAGGGCCTGATCAAACCGGTCATGGCCCGCGACAATCAACGCGGCTGCGCTGCGTCGGGTTTCTTCCTCAAGCGCGGGTGTCGGGCTTAGGAGTTCCCAAGTCATCAACTCGGTCACACTGCGATTGCGCTCGTCGGTCGTCGTGATCAATGCGCCAATGTCATAGGCAAAATCGGCAAATGTCGTGGTGAACAGCCGCTGGCTGTCAGTTTCAAGGGTTTGCAGCATGCCATCGATCATGACCAACTGCGGCCCGTCATTGCCCCGCACCAAATAGGCGCGATTGGCCGTGTAGGTGATGTTTTGATCGTCCAGGCGGTTGTCGGACAGAAAAATGTCCAGTAGTTCGCCCGCTGGCGTAATCTCGCGGATATAGAGCGTGATACCCGTTGCCGGATTGGTAAATTGCCCTTCGGTCAGCAAACGCGCCGTCATATTGTCGGCCACTTCGGCACTGCGGTCCGCAAGACGTGCGCTGCTTGTCGGGGCAAGGTAATGCGTCAGAACCATCATCATGCCCGCGACGATCAATCCAAACACCAGCACTGGACGCGCAAGGCGAAAGGCTGAAAATCCTGTGGCTTGCACGACGGTCAGCTCACTTTCCGTTGCCATACGATTGGTAACATAAGTCGCAGCGGCAAAGGCCGCCAATGGCACAACGATACGGATTATCTGGGGCAGGGTGAGTGCGGTAAATTCAAGAAAGACCCATGCGGACTGCCCATCCGCTATCAACTGGTCAAACAGGCGTACAGCCCGGTTGATCCAATAGATCAAAACCAGCACCAACGAAAAGAAGCCGAACAGCGTGAACAGTTGCGACAGCATGTATCTGTCGAATCGCGCCACGCCTCACCCCCTGCTTGTTGGTCCTGTGTGCGGCCAAGTTAACCGATCACAGCACAGGACAAAACTGCTATCTGGTCAATCTTGGGGGCAGGGGCTACGTATTGGCGAAATAAGCACAACATGAGGTATGCCATGACCACTCCTGCCCGGATCACATTCGCTGAAGTTGACATCGACCCGATCGCCCAAACGGCCGGGAAAATTGCCGTGCTGGTCGGCGCGGACGGCAAATTGGGCAAGGGCGCACGCCGCGTCAATGCGCTGATGCGCAAAGCCCTAGAGCGGTTTGTCCAAAGTGAACGTTTCGCCAAAATGAAAGCAGGCGATGCGGCGGAACTGGCCTTTCCGGCCAATATGGCCGCTGACGGCGTCATTGTCGCCAAAACACAGAACCGCAGCGACGTGGACGAGGCCCGCAAGACAGGCGTGTCCATCGCCAAACTGCGCGGCACCGGCCCGCTGTTGGTGATTGCTGGCACGGCCGTGCGGCCCAGCGACATCGCGCTTGGGATTGCCCTGCGCGGCTATAGCTTTACCGATCACAAAAAAGACAAAGGCGACGCGGTCGGCGATGTCACGCTGATGGTGTCGAAACCCGAAGACGCATCGGCCGATTATGTGGCCAAGGCTGCCGTCGCCCAAGGCGTGTTCTTTACTCGCGATCTGGTCTCGGAACCTGCCAATGTGCTGACCACCACAGAATTCGCCAACCGTCTGGTGGCGCTCCAGGATCTCGGTCTCAAGGTCGAGGTGCTGGAAGAAGAAGAGCTTGAAAAGCTCGGCATGGGGTCACTCTTGTGTGTCGGTCTCGGCTCGGCCAGCCCGTCCAAAGTGGTCGTTATGCAGTGGGAAGGCGGCAACAAAGACGACGCCCCCTTGGCTTTGGTCGGCAAGGGCGTGGTGTTTGATACCGGCGGCATCAGCCTGAAACCCGCAGGCGGCATGGAAGACATGACGATGGATATGGGTGGCGCAGGCGTTGTCGCAGGTGTCATGAAAACGCTCGCCCTGCGCAAGGCAAACGCAAACGTGGTCGGTCTGGTCGGCATCGTGGAAAACATGCCCTCGGATCGTGCAACCCGTCCCGGCGATGTGGTCACCTCCATGAAGGGTGACACGATCGAAGTGATCAACACCGACGCCGAAGGGCGGCTAGTGCTGGCGGATGTCCTTTGGTATGCGCAAGAACGGTTCAAACCTACAGGCGTGATCAATTTGGCGACGTTGACGGGCGCGATCATCGTCGGCTTGGGCCATGAAAACGCTGGGGTTTTCAGTAATGATGATACGCTGTGCAACGCCTTCCTGAAATCGGCCGTGGCCGAAGGCGAGGGTGCGTGGCGCATGCCCATGGGGCAGGCCTATGATGATATGCTCAAAAGCCAGGTAGCTGACATGAAGAACGTCGGTACCCGCGCCGCCGGATCAATCACCGCCGCGCAATTCATCAAACGGTTTATCCAAGACGGGATGCCGTGGATCCATCTTGATATCGCGGGCACGGCCTCGATCAAACAAGATTCGGCTTATGCCCCCAAAGGCGCGACCGGCTGGGGTGTTATGTCGCTCAACCGCCTGATCGCCGACACGGTCGAAACTTAAAATGGGCGCTGCGTTTTTCTATCATCTGACGGCAGCGCCACTTGAAGCGACCCTGCCGATGCTGATCGCCAAAAGTCGCGAGCGCGATTGGCAAATAGAAGTGCGCGGCGTTGACGTAGATCGTATGGCCGCGCTCGACACTGCCCTGTGGCGCGGCCATGCCGACAGCTTTGAACCGCACGGTCTGGCAGGTGGTCGCCATGACGCGGACCAGCCTGTGTTGCTGACATCCGGCAATGGGGCTGCCAACGCCCCGACTTGCCTAATGGCAGTGCACGGGGCCGATGTTACACCGGAGGAAGTCGTTGCAATGGAGCGAACCTGCATCTTGTTTGACGGCCATGACGGGGCCGCCGTGGCCCAGGCGCGCAGCCAATGGAAAACGCTGACTGACGCAGGCTGTTCGGCGCAATACTGGTCACAGGACGGCGGCAGATGGGAAAAGAAGGCGGAAAAGTAACCGCTATTCTTCTGTTCCAAAATACTCAAATGATCAGGCTTTGCCCGGCAATCACCGGGTTAGAATCAACGCATCACCGGTGATTTCGATCCGCGCGTAGAGCCCAAGATAGCTCATCCCCAGCAAGGATTGATCCAGCTCGCCTTCGTTCACCAACGCGCGAATATCGCTGTCGGTGATCTCGCCCAAT
>JBLHNX010000077.1:0-9289 GCA_047622125.1 Paracoccaceae bacterium
ATCGACAGCGTGTCCCCAAGAGGTGGGAAGTTGCGAGAACAGTAAAGCTGATAGGCAATGGTCGGCATGGGATGTCCTTTCGAGTTATCCTTGGGTGGCCATTGTGGCCGAATGTAAGTCGCGCAGGCTGAATTCAGGCGTTTCATCGCCCTGTGGCGCAAAGGTCAAATGTAGCGGGGCGTCGGGCAATACATGCACGGCGTTCTGGTCAAACCGTCCCGGCGTGGATGATTCGACACTCACAAAGTAGGCAGGCGCTTTGGATGTCACCGTGAGATGCCAAAGACCGTCCGCACTGGCGACGACCATCGTGATGTCCGGGTTTGCCAGATCGTAATGTTTGAAAGGATGGGGCGCGTGAATGTCGCTGCCCGTGCTGCCATCGCTGGCGATCCAGGTGAACATCAACATCTCTTGTGCGCCCAAATCGCTGGCATCCACTGATATAATTTCAACCGCGCCTTCGCCGATTTGTGTGTCTTGCCCGATCAGGTCGCGCCTCTCGCCGTCCATCGCCAAAGCAAATGCCCGCACCGAAACCGAAACCTGATCGGGCAGGTCGTTCACGCCGCGTAGCACAATCGTATCGCCAACGGGTACGGCGGTGACCAACACAGGACGATAGAATTCGCGCGCCATGTGGTGCAGCAGTTTCCAGTTTCCGCCGTGATCAAGCGATGCCCAAGAGCACACAGGCCAAGTATCGTTCAGCTGCCAATACAGCGTGCCCATGCACTGCGGTCTCAGGCTGCGCCAATGGGTGACGGCGGTCTTGATCGCAAGGCCTTGCTGTACTTGGCTTAGGTAAACGAAGTCTTCAAACTTCTCGGGCCAGCGGAAATACCGGAACATCGTTTCCGCAATCCGCGCATTGCCACCCTTGTTCTTTTGGTGGCTCTCAAGGACAGGGGCCGCGATGTTAAAGTCCTCGGGTGCCGCGAATTTCCGGATCGCGGACATCGAAGGATAAGACTGAAAGCCGAATTCGGAACAAAAACGCGGGATGACGTCGCGATAATGATCAAAGTCGCGCCCCTCGTGCCAGACCGACCAGAAATGCATATCGCCTTGCCCGTCCACGTGCCAACCATCGCGGAAATCCATCGGCCCAAGAGAGGGCGACGACGGCCACCAGTTAGCAGCTGGATCAACCGATTTCATTGCCGTTTCGATCGTCCGGTTCAACCGGTCATAATTCACCAAATACCTGTCGCGGTCCTCGCGGGTTTCGGGGAACCAGCCCAGTGACCCGACCAGTTCGTTGTCGCCACACCACAGCGCAAGACTGGCGTGATGTTGAATGCGGGCGGTATTTTCGTGCACCTCGGCGGTAACATTTTCAAGAAACCCATCATCGGACGGATAAATCGAACAAGCGAACATATAATCCTGCCAGACCATCAGGCCCAGTTCGTCACAGGTATCATAAAAGCTGTCAGGCTCGTAGCGCCCGCCACCCCAAACACGGATCATGTTCATATGCGCGTCTGCGGCTGATTGCAGCAAGCCACGCGTTTTTTCATCCGTGATTTGACCGTGCAACGCGTCCGCCGGAATCCAGTTTGCACCCTTGGCAAAAACATCCCGCCCGTTGACGCGAAACCCGAATGACGCACCAGCCTTATCGGGTTGGGTGATCAATTCGATAGTGCGCAAGCCAATGCGGCGGGTCGTCGCTACATCACCGACACTGATTTGGAGATCGTGTAACGTCTGCGGCCCTTGCCCGTTTGGCCACCACAGTTCGGGGTCTTTGATGGTAAAGCGGGCAACGGCTTTGCCGTCCAAAACCAAGGCCCTTGTCGTCTGCTCACACAGCTGAACCGTTGCTGTTTCTGCGTCCAGAAAGGCCGTGCGCAATGTCACATCGACGGTCGCTATCCCGCTCTCGTGTTCTTGCTGCACGAGTACCGTATCGACGCGCGGGGCGGCGTGTGGTTCAAGCCCGACACCTCCAACCACCCCGAACGGCGCCAAAGCAATATTCCAATCCCAGCCAAAATCGCACTGGACCTTGCGCAACATATTGCCATTGGGAATGGGATTGTTATCGGTGGAATAGGGGATGGGGAACGGGTGCGCTGCCTGCCGTTTAGCGCCTTCAGCAACAGGCGAATGAAAAGTAATTTCAACCTTGTTCTCACCCTTTTGGGCCACGTCAGATAGATCAACCCGAAAGCTGCGATGCACGTTGTCGCACTGCAAAACGACCTGCCCGTTCCAGCGTAACGTGGCAACCGTGTCGATGCCAGATATCACCAGATCGACATCCGTTTCGGTCAGTGTGACATCGCGCGTCACGACCCAATCGCGTTCGCCGATCCAGCGCAGATCATATTCGTTGCGCCCCCAATATGGATCGGGGATATGGCCCGCAGCATGAAGTGCGGTGATCCCGTCGCAGGGCAGCACGATGTCACAGCGAAAGTCGCCATGCGTGTCTGTCAGTGTCCACGCGCCAGCCAGATCGACGCAACCGGACCGATTTTCTTTGGTCAAAGGCGGGCCTCGGTCGCTTTATCAAACAAGGATGCCCGCGCTGGGACAATGCCGATTTTGAACTCATCACCCTCTTTGACGCGGGCCTGACCGTCCATGCGAATGCGAAATGTCTTATCGGCAACTGTTACGTGAACGAGCGTATCCGAGCCCATAGGCTCAACCAGGTCAGCCGTTACAGTCATCTGGATCGGGGCATTGCTGACCAATTCACCAGTCATGATGTGTTCGGGCCGTATGCCGATCACAGCCGGGCCATTGTGAACGGACTCGCTTGCGTAATCATAGCCCTCCATCGGCATGGCAACACCGTCAGTCGTAAACATGCCGTCGCGGAAGTCGCCCTCCATGAAATTCATCGAAGGCGAGCCAATAAAATCGGCTACATAAATGTTTTGCGGGCGGTTGTAGATTTCATCAGGCGATCCAAGCTGCATGATGCTCCCGCCCTTCATGATCGCAATCCGATCGGCGAGGGTCATTGCCTCGACCTGATCGTGGGTCACGTAGATCATCGTGTTTTTTAAGGAGTGGTGCAGGCGTTTCAATTCTACTCGCAGGTCGGCACGCAACTTGGCGTCCAAATTCGACAGCGGTTCATCAAACAAGAACACATCCACGTCACGCACCAGGGCACGGCCAATTGCAACACGCTGGCGTTGCCCACCCGAAAGCGCGCCGGGCTTGCGTTTCAGCAATGGTTCGATCTGCAAAACATCCGCCGCGCGTGCTACACGTTTTGCAATTTCGTCCTTTGGCAGTTTGGCGTTCTTCAGGCCGAACGACAGGTTTCCTTCGACTGTCATCTGCGGATAAAGCGCATAAGACTGGAACACCATGCCGATGCCCCGCTCGCTAGGCTCTGCCCAGGTGACGTTTTCACCCTTGATAAAGACCTGGCCATCGCTCACTTCAAGCAGCCCTGCAATGCAGTTCAACAGGGTGGATTTGCCACAGCCTGACGACCCCAGCAGCACGATGAATTCGCCTTCGAATATGTCGAGGTTAAGGTCACGCAGAACCTTTACCGCGCCAAAATTTAGGTCGAGATTTTTAATTTCCACAGAGTAAGTCATATGATCAGCCTTTGACTGCGCCGGCCGCAATGCCGCGCACAAATAGTTTTCCAGATGCGAAATAGATGATGAGTGGAACAAGACCCGTCAGCAGCGTCGCCGCCATGTTGACGTTGTATTCCTTTACGCCCTGCACCGAATTCACGATGTTATTGAGCTGCACTGTCATCGGGTATGTTTCGGGCTTGGTGTAGATCACACCGAACAAGAAGTCATTCCAGATGCCCGTCACCTGAAGGATCACAGCCACCACAAAAATCGGGATCGCCATGGGCAGCATGATGCGGAAATAGATGCCCCAGAATCCGGCGCCATCGACGCGCGCAGCCTTGAACAATTCCTCGGGGATCGACGTGAAATAGTTGCGAAAGAGCAGTGTCAGGATTGGCATCCCAAAGATCGTGTGGACCAGAACCAGCCCCCAGATGCTGCCCATCAGGCCGATTTCCCGCAGCAGGATAACGATGGGATAGATCATCGTCTGATAGGGGATAAATGCGCCGATGATCAGGATCGTAAAGAACACCTCGGATCCTTTGAATTTCCAGTTGGACAGGGCATAGCCGTTCACGCTTGCGATCAGGATCGACAGCAAAACGGATGGGATCAGAATTTGCACCGAATTCCAGAACCCGCGCGACAGCCCGTCACAGTTGATACCCGTGCAGGCTTCGGCCCAAGCCGTGACCCATGGTTGGAACGTGACCTCGATAGGTGGGCTAAAGATATTGCCCAACCGGATTTCCGGCATCCCCTTTAGCGAGGTAACAATCATCACGTAAAGCGGCAGCAGATAGTAGATCGAGACGAGCAACAGCGCGCCGTATAGGAAAATGTTGTTGCGCGAAAAGCGGCGTTTCGGTTTCGGGCCGCGTGGGCCTGTCATCGTGGATGACGCATGTAGGGTTGTATCAGCCACGGTTCTTTCCTCCGAATTCAAGATAGGCCCAAGGGATCAGGATGATGATCACCGACACCAGCATCATCGTTGATGCAGCAAAGCCTTGCGCAAGGTTCTGGGCTTGGAACATGTAGTTGATCACGTATTTCGCTGGCACTTCGGATGATATTCCGGGGCCACCATTCGTTTGCGCAACCACAAGGTCGTAAAGCTTGATAATCCCGCTCGCGATCAACACGAGGGCGGTGATGAACACCGGGCGCATCATCGGAATAACGATACGGATATAGGTCTTGATGGTGCCAATCCCGTCAACACGGGCGGCCTTCCAAATGTCTTCGTCAATGCCGCGCAAACCGGCGAGCATTATGACCATGATCAGGCCTGACCCCTGCCAGATACCGGCAATCAGGATGCCGTAAATTACGATTTCGGGGTTATTGAGCGGGTCAAACGAAAAACTTTCCCAGCCGAGGCCGCGAATGACGCCCTGCACACCAAAATCGGGGTTCAGGATCCACTGCCACGCAAGGCCCGTGACAACGAACGATAGCGCAAAGGGGTAAAGAAAAATGGATCGAAAGATCGCTTCGCCGCGGATCTTGCGATCTAGCATCGCCGCGAGTGTAAAGCCGATCACTAGCGTCAGGACCAACGAGCACGCCCCGTAGACTGCGAGGTTGGTGATCGAGATCATCCAACGGCTGCTAGCCCATAGACGCTCGTATTGATCGAGGCCAACGAAGTCTAGTTTGGGAAGAAGGCGCGAATTCGTAAAGGAGTGGACGACCGTCCAAGAAGTCCCGCCGACAAAGACCACCAAAGCGGTGAGGATCATCGGCACGGATGCGATTTTCGCGTTAAGGTTTCGAAATAACCGGCTGGGTCGCTTACTGGCGTCCATCGTAGCCCCCAATTGTCTGGAATGAAATTGGGCCCGGCACATCGGCCGGGCCCGCAGTGCGCTGGGGTTTAGTCAGCGGTTGCAATGATGGATGCATAACGCGCTTGGGCGTCCGCAGCACTCATATCCGAGGACCAGAATTCGGCCATCAGTTCTTCAACCTGCGTTTGCGTGTCAGGCGTCAAAGACTGATCACCCGATGGCAGAATGTTGCCGCTTGCCAGAATATCGAGGCCCTTTTGCATACAATCGTTTGCAGAAGACATGTCGATATCGCCACGCACAGGCAGCGAACCTTTGGCAAGGTTGAACGACACCTGAACCGCTGGGGAAATCAGCAAGGATGCTAGTTCAAGCTGGGCTGCCTGAATTTCTGGGTCGTCATTAACGGGGAAGTAGAATGCATCGCCGCCGGTATCCAGAATTTCAGCTTCGCCAAGGCCGGGAAGACACGTGTAGTCAACGCCTGCAACCTGACCGGCTACCTGGAATTCGCCCTGTGCCCAATCACCCATGATCTGACCACCAGCTTGACCGGTGATGACCATGTTGGTCGCTTGGTTCCAATCTTGCACGTTTGATCCAGACGCAAACTCGCGCGCATCAACGGCGGCTTGGAATACGCGCGTATATTCGGGGCCAGCTGCAACGTCTGCGTCCTTGCCGATATTCACGGCCGACCATGCGTCCTGACCGGCAAGGGCAATCGCCATCACGCCGAATGCGCCGCTTTGCTGCCAACCTTGTTGACCCATTGCCAGTGGCTGAATGCCAGCTTCGCGCAGGGCAGGGGCGGCTGCTGCAAATTCATCCCAGTTGGTCGGAACGGCAACGCCAGCAGCTTCATAGGCAGCATGGCTGAGCCAGATCCACTGCCACGAGTGAATGTTGACGGGAACGCAATAGATGCGACCGTCCAGCGTGCAGCTATCAAGCAGACCCGACGGGTTGACGATATCGCGCCAGCCTTCAGCGTCTGCCAGTGCGGTCAGGTCTGTCATTAGACCAGCTTCGATCAGCTCCTCGGCCTGACGGCCGTGGTTCAACTGGGTCGCGGCCATCGGGTCACCACCGATGATACGGCTGATAATGATCGGGCGCGCTGTGCCGCCGGACCCGGCGATCGCACCGTCGATCCATGTGTGTTCTGTTTGGGTGTTCAACGCGTCAGCAAATTTGCCAACAGCGGCGGCTTCACCACCGGATGTCCACCAATGCGTGACCTCAAGATCAGCCGCATGCGCAGCCGATGCACCGACAAGTGCAGTCGCCGCGAGCAATTTGGTTGTTAGTTTCACGATTATCTCCTCCCTGGTTCTAAATCGTTGTAGAAATTTCTATAACGTTTTAGATTGTTCTGGCAACAGTTTTTCGACTCTTCTTGTTTGGCGTCTGCTAATGGTCGCCAAACAATAGTTGATCTGATGAAAAGGCCGCCATCGTGACAGATGACAAAACATCATTGCAGGTAGGAAAAGTTGGTGCAAAACCAACCCTCAAGACGATTTCGCAAATCAGCGGCCTCGCTATTCCGACGGTGTCGCGCGCCCTAAGTGATGCGCCAGACATCGGTCAGAAAACCAAGGAGCGCGTCCGCCAAATTGCCAAAGATGTGGGTTATGTGCCGAATCGGGCCGGTGTGCGTTTGCGCACGGGGCGCACAAATGTCATCAGTCTTGTCCTGCCTACTGATCACGATATGATGAACCATACGGCCCGCCTGATTTCGTCAATCGCGGGCGGTTTAAAAGAGACGCAGTTCCATCTGAACGTCATGCCGCACTACCCTGATGATGACCTGCTCAAACCGTTCCGCTATATTGTTGAAACCGGCTCGGCAGATGCTGTGATCTTTAATCAGATCGAACTCGATGACCCGCGCGTGGCCTACCTGCGCGAGCGCGGTTTTCCATTTGCAGTCCATGGACGCAGCAAATGGGCGGATCAACATGCCTATTACGATTTTGACAATGGTGTCTTTGGGAAGATCGCGGTTGAACACCTTGCCCAGCGGGGCCGCAAACGACTGCTGCTGATCGGGCCGCCGGAACTGCAAAACTACGGCCGTGAAATGATTGCCGGTGCGCGCGAAGCTGCGCGCAACTGTGGTGTTCATCTTATGATCGCCGACAAGATTAATAGCGATGCTAGTTCGGATAATGTGCGTGCTTATGTTGCCGACCTTCTCACGAATGACCCGCTGATCGACGGCATTATAAGCGGATCGACTACGGCAACGATGGCCGCCGTCGCAGGTATGGAGGCCGAAGGGTTTGACGTTGCCACCGACATCGACGTCTTTTCCAAAGAAGCGATGCCTTTCCTCAAGCTTTTCCGGCAAGGCATTATCGTTGTTCCAGAAGACGTCAAACATGCCGGTGAATTTCTTGCGCGCGCAGCTATCCAAGCGGTGCGCGAGCCGAATGCCGCGCCGATGCAAGGCTTGGAAATTCCAAAACGACCGCAAAGCTAGGCCGCAAATCAATGCCATCGTGCACGTCGCGTTGCGATTTGGTCTAGCCGTTCAGGATCGCAAGGGTCTGGGTGACGATGGCAGCCACTGGCTGCGCCGCGCTGACCGAAATCACGCCTTCATCAGGCTTTGGCACATCAAGCGTGGCGAACTGACTGTCCATAAGGGCAACCGGCATAAAATGCCCTTCGCGCGATTCCATGCGCGACCGGATCAATGAGCGCCGAGCATCGGGATAGATCACTTCCAATTCAGGTATCCCCAGCCGCAAATGATCGCGGTAACTGCGACGCAGTGCGGAACAGGCCAAAACGACATCGCTGCTATCACGGGCCTTCCCGACTTCTTGTGCCAAGCGGTCAAGCCACGGCCAGCGCATGTCATCCGTCAAGGGCTTGCCAGCGGCCATCCACGCGACATTTGCCGGCGAGTGGAAATCATCGGCGTCCAGAAACGTGGCACCAAGACGCTGGGCCAATGCCGCGCCAATCGTCGACTTGCCCGACCCTGACACGCCCATGACCAGAACAGCCCGCATCACCGTCCCGGAATGACGCCGCGCTTTTCGCCAGCACCTTCCCAATTGGCAATCGCTTCAACGGCTTCGTCGGCCGTTTCGACAAAGCGGAACAACTCCAGATCCTCCTGCGAGATCGTGCCAGCGTCGGCCAGCGCATCCCAATTAATGATCTTTTCCCAGAACGCGCGACCAAACAGCAGGATCGGCACGCGCTCCATCCGGCCCGTTTGGATCAGGGTCAGTGCCTCGAATGTTTCGTCCAAAGTGCCAAAGCCACCAGGGAAAACGCAGATCGCCTTGGCGCGCATCAGAAAATGCATCTTGCGGATCGCAAAGTAGTGAAAGTTGAAACACAGCTCTGGCGTGACGTATTCGTTGGGCGCCTGTTCGTGCGGCAAAACGATATTCAACCCGATGCTTTTGCCGCCCGCGTCCTGTGCACCACGGTTTCCCGCTTCCATCACACCTGGGCCGCCACCTGTGACGATGACGTTCTCAAGCGCCTCGGTTTTCATCCCCTCAGCGGTGACGATGCGGGCAAACTTGCGGGCCTCATCATAGTATTTTGATAGATCGGCAAGGGTCTTTGTGCGGGCTTTATCCTTGTTGTCGGGGGCTGGAATGCGCGCACCACCAAACATCACGATAGTGGAGTTCACGCCCGCCTCATTCATCAGCAATTCAGGCTTAAGCAACTCAAGCTGAAGTCGAACAGGGCGCAGTTCATCGCGGCACATGAAATCGGAATCGGCAAAGGCCAACGCATAAGACGGCGCGCGCGTTTGCGGGGTGTCGGGGATTTGGCGCACTGTTTCGCGGTCCTCGCCACTACGGCGAAACGGATGGCGATGCGGATCGTCTTTCATAGAAACTGCTCCTGATGTTGTTGCAATTTGTCTGGCAGGGTTGGCGGGCA
>JBLHNX010000078.1:0-9271 GCA_047622125.1 Paracoccaceae bacterium
TGTCGGCACTGGATGTGTCGGTGCAGGCGCAGGTGGTGAACCTGTTGCGCGAATTGCAGCGCGACATGGGGCTGTCGATGATCTTTATCGCGCATGACCTGTCAGTCGTGAAGCACATCTCGGACCGAATTTTGGTAATGTATATGGGCCGCGTGATGGAATTGGCCACATCGCGCGAGTTGACCCGCGAACCGCGCCACCCCTATACGCAGGCGCTGATTTCATCGGTGCCGATCCCTGATCCCGTCGCTGAAAAGGCCCGCCATCGCCCGATCCTTGAGGGTGAATTACCATCGCCGTTGAACCCGCCATCGGGATGTGTGTTTCGCACGCGTTGCCCCAAGATGCAGCCGTCCTGTGCGGGCGAATTGCCGGTTATGCAGGATGTGGGCAACGGCCATCATGTGGCCTGTCCCTATCAAGAAGTGCAGCAGGTTCTGGTTACCCAACAGGCCTAGAATGACAGTCAGCGTTGCGCGTGACGCAACCCGGTCTCCCGATATTGTCCGGTGACCTTGGCGCGTGTTGCCCATAGATAACCGGTGGGAGGAAAAACCTAACGTTTCTAGGAGTTTCCGCAATGACACTTTCCACGACAAACACCACCACCACCACCACCGGAGCATTCGATCTTTGGGCTGCTGTTCAGCGCCCGTTCAAGGCCGTCTTTAACGGCATGATTACCTTGGCCGAATCCGATAGCCGTTTGAAAGCTGTTCGCAAGCTGCAGGAAATCTCTGACGAAGAACTGGCCACACTTGGTCTTGATCGCCAGGTCGAAATCCGTCGCATCTTTGGCGCGTCGCTCTAAATGTCGGCGTGCGCTGGGCGGGTCAGTGCGACTCTAGTAATCACGCTCAAAGAAGATGCCGATGCTGGTTTCACCATCCGCCCCAAAGCTGCCGCGCCCACTTAGGTCGTCGGTAATATCAAGGTTCAGGTTGATTTCGCTGGTGCCGTCACCGCCAATGGTGATGTCGGTATAGACGTTGTCCGAGAGGTATTTGCCCGCGCGCACAGCGGCATTGCCTGCCTCGTCGGTGGTGAAATCCAAATCATCCAGATCAAGCCTATCGCGGATACCTGCAATCAATCCGCCATCGCCACGCCCGGCCAATGTGCTGACCGCCGAGGCAAGTTGCACCGCCTGCAAAGGGCTGATCGATGCAAGGTTGCGCCCGAACAATAGCTGCGACAGGACTTCGTCTTCAGGCAGGTCGGGGCTGCTCTCAAACCGCACTTGTGGTGATGTTGCGGGCCCGTCCAGAATGACGCTCACCAAGGTGCCGGTGTCCGCTGTCGTCGTTGCCTGAAGACGGATGTAGGGCGTGAAATCACCCTGAAGCTGGGCATAGCCTTCGGTCAGATCAAAGCGCTGCTGCAAGATATCAAGCCGCCCGCGGATCAGCTGAAACCGTCCTGTCGGGATGACGTTGTTGCTGGCGCCTGTTAGGGTCAATTGCCCGCCAAGTTCAGCGTCCAACCCGCGTCCGCGTATGAAAATCTGCGACGGCGCGCGAATGGTCAAAGCAAGCGGGTAGGCGGGGCCGCTGCTTTGATCTGAAAGCGGCGGCGTCCCTTGGGTGGTCAGGCCGGCCCGTCCAAGTGTTTGCACCACATCGCTGGGTGCACTTTGATGTGTGACTTCTGGCAGTTCGCCCAAGGTGCTGATTTGTGATGACGGCACGCGCAATTCGGTGCGCCCCAGCGTCAGCAGGCCGTCAATGCGGGCGCCCCCTGCAAGTGGTCCGCGCAGGGTGATCGTGCCATCTATGGTGGTCTCATAAAGTTGAGGATCGCGCAGCACGATCGTTTCCAGCCCAATCGACAGGTCGGCGTTATTCTGACCCATCAGGGAGATCGGACCGTCTGCTGTGACGGAGCCGCCTGCGCTGCTCGTGCCGCGCACGGCGACCTGCGCCGTGCCGCCCGACAATATGACGCTGCCGGCGATGCCTTCTAGTGATTGCCCGATTGTCGGTGCGCTTAGGCGGCCATCAGAAATGCGCAGGGGGCCCAACACGGACTCAAGCCCGATTGGGCCTGTGACGCGAAGATCAAAACTGGTTGTCCCGCTGACTTGGCGCGGCGCGATATAGGGATTGGCGAACCCCAGCGGTGCGTTGCCTGAGATGCCAAGGTTCGCATTGCCCGTGGTGCTGATGGCGCCCGTCGCGCGGGCATCTGTGCCACCTGGCCCTGTTGCATCCACGGTGATCTGCCAATCGGCTGTGCCTGTTTGGCTTGCCGTGCCGGTGGCCGTGACGGGGCCGTTGAATTCTGGCGTAAACAAGCCGATATCGCGCAAGCGTAAATCAAACAGCGCATCTGACGACACGGTGTCAGTTGATACGCCAGCCGTGCCCGTCAGGTTGGGGAAATTCAGGCGCAAGTCTTGCACACCGATGCGCCCGACTGCACTGCGCGTCACATCCGCGCGCAGGCTTCCGGTGCCGCGCATCGCGGTGGCAAGTGCGGGCACGCCCAGATCAAGATCACTCGCAAGCGACTGCACGATCGCTGTGAACACACCGTCCGCCAGCGTGCCGCTGCCCTGAATTGCAAGGGTCGCCCCGCCTGACAGCGGCTGTCCCACAAGACCGCTGTAGGGGCGCAGATTGCTGATACGTCCGGTCAACTGCGCCGTGCTGGCAAAATCTGTATCCGCTGGCGCGACGGTCGCCACAATATTTGCAAACGCATCAGGTCCAGTGAGCCTGCCTTCAAGGCCAAACGTGCCCGTGGCGTCTTGCACTGCGGCCCCTTTGAAATTCGCCTCGCCCGCGATGTCCGTGCTAAGCAGTGAAAGGTCCGGCAAGGTTAGGTCAAGATCGGCGGCCAGCCCTGTGGGGGTGAATTGCAGACTACCCAAGGCAGCAAGGCCGCTTGTGCGCAAATCAAGGTCCGTGAGCCGCGTTCCGGTGGTGTCGCGCAGGGCGTTCATACTAAGGCGTCCAGCGCCGTTCAACAGCGGATCAATCTGCGCGATATCGAGGATAAGATCATCAGTTGCGGCAAGCAGGGACAGATCAAATTCGTCGGCAAGCGGGGTCACGGTTCCAGCCAACAACAGCGATCCCGATCCGCCTAATTCACGTCCGACCAATTGCGAAAACCGCGCGAATGACCCGACGCGCCCGCCAAGCGAGATCTGCGTTTCAAAGCCGCGCGCGTAGCCCGCGATTGTTGCTGTGACGCCAAGGTCCATGTCCGCGCCAATAAGGCTAAGGCGGGTGATGCGCGCGGGTTCGTTTTCGACAATTGCCGCCGCGATTTCGCCACGCAGATCAAGACCAAGGGCGGCCGCCAGCGCGGGATCGGCAGGGGCAATGCCCTGCGCTGCGTAGGTCATCTGCATGTTGATGCCGCCAACAGGGCTCCCCTCACCGGGCGTGATCGTGCCGCCGCCCTCAAGGGCGAGGGTGGCAAACGTAAGGTCGGGGCGGGCGAGGTTTGTGATGCCAAACCGGCCTGTCCAAGTGTTTCCGGCTGTGGCGTCATATTGCAACGACAGGTCGATCCCATCGACCAACGTCGCCGCGCCGCCAAGCGGCAGGCGCACAGGCGCGCCCAACTGGTCAGCAATGCGGCCCGTGATATCAAACGCCTCGGGCCAGCCTTGGGCGCCAAGGGCCAAGCTGCCGCGAATGTCCATCGTGCGTGCCACAAGATCGAACGCCGACAACTCAAGGCGCCCGTCACCAAAGGCGGTGCCTTGGGCCGTGAGTCTGGAATCTGTGCCAAAAAATGGATCGAATTCGTCGGACGTCAGCGGGGTCAGGTCACCGCGCAGGGTTGTTGCAAATGCGCGATCCACAGGGGTGGCATCGTCAGGATCAATCGACGCTTCGCTGGTCAATGTGAACTGACCCGACAGGCGCTCAACCCCTTGCGTGGCAAGGCTTAGGTTGGCCGTAAAGTCGCTGAGTGGGGCATCACCTTGTACCCGCAGTGCGAGCGGGGGTTGGTCGGGGATATTGAGCAAGGTTGCCGCAACCCCGTCCGCGCCCTCGTCCAGAATAAGCAGGATCGCGAGGTTTTCGCTGGCGTTGATATAGCTTGCCGAAATGTCAAAACGACCGTCTTGCGTGTCGATGCGGCGTGCCTGGATATCTGCCTCGCCAGCACCGTCAATCAGGCTCAGGCTGCCGGTGAATTGCAGGGTCACAGCACTGCCAAGCACAGCTTCGCCCAGTTGAATTTCATCAGCGGTGATCTTGCCGATCTCGACCGATACGGGCAGTTCCGGCAGCGCAAATGGCTGTGATGTGGCCGAGGGGCCGCTGTCTTCTGCTTGGGGCATGCGGTTAAGTATGATCCGCGCTGCACTCAGCGATTGCACTTCGACCCGACCCGAAAGCAGCGCCGAGCGGGACCAATCAAGCGTGACGGCTTCCATTGTGAACCAGACGCCTGCCGCGTCAGCGATAGTCATCTTTTCCATAGTGGCTTGCGCACTTAGCGCGCCGGTGAAGCCGGTGATGCGCACATCGCGACCCGCACCCGAAAGGTTGTCTTGGATCAATTCAGCCAGATACCCCGGACCATCGTCGCCCACATCCTGTGCGTTGGTTTGATAGGGCGTGATAATCAGCATCAACGCGATCAGGTAGGCCACGATCCGCATCAAAACGCCTGCCCGATACCAAGGTAGATCTGCACGGCTGATCCGCCCGTGTCGCCCCCGACCGGGACAGCTACATCAAGCCGGATAGGTCCGATCCCGGTGTCATAACGCAGCCCAAGACCCGCGCCCGCATGCCAGTCGCCATTTTGCAGCGGCATCGCATCGGCGCCGATATATCCCACGTCGTAGAACCCGACGATTCCGATGCTGTCAGTCACAGCCACGCGCGATTCAAGTTGGGCACCAAAGAACGAACTGCCGCCGATTTCCACGCCACCGCCAAGATCGACATTCAGTGATTGATAGGGTTGCCCCCGAACTGTTCCGCCGCCGCCCGAAAAGAACAACAGGTCAGAGGGCACATCGCCCGCATCTGCCCCCAGCAGCGACCCAACCTGCCCGCGCAACGCAAATGTGACGCGATCATCGGCACCAAAGCTGCGATAAATGCGCCCGTCGCCATTAAGGCGCGCGCCGTTGTCGCTGCCCCTGAGGCCAAGAAACGGCGTAATTTCCGCATTGGCGTAAAATCCGCTGGCCGCGTCAAGCGGGTCATCGCGCTTGTCCAACGTCGCCTCGATCGGGAACGTCAAAAGCGTATAGCGCCGATCGCCCAGATCATCACTGACCTCGCCACTTCTGATGCCGACGCCGACCTCAAGCGTGAACTCTTCGCGGATACGGCGGATCAATCCGGCCTCGGCTGTGATCTGTTGCAGGAAATAATCCGGTTCGTCCAACTGCTCGATGACAGCGTCGGCGTAGAAATCGACGTCGGGGCGAAACGTGCCCGGGCGCAAGAAACTGGCAGAAAGGCTGTAATCTATGCCAGCGGTTTCGCCCGTCAGGCCCGAAATCTCACCGGTTACGCGAAACTGCTCGGCACCGCCAAGCAGGTTGCGATGCAGCCAGAACCCCGACAAGGTCGCGCCATTGACGGATGAGTATTCAGCACCAAAACCAAGCCTGCGCGGCGCTTGTTCTACGATCTGTGCCGTGATCGTTAGGGTATCTCCGGCCGCAATCTCGCCCTCGGAAAATGCAACCGAGCGCAGTGCCGAAACACGGCGCAGACGGCCTTGCGCACGCGCGAGTGCGGCTGGTGAATAAACCGATCCAGTCGGTAGCCCCGCAATTTCAACGATCCGTTCTGACCGGATGCCTTCGGCGCCGCTCACGATCAGCGGCCCAAACCTAAGTTGTGGTCCGGGCGCAATTTGCACGCGCGCATCAAGCGCCGCATCGCCATGACGCGCCGTGATTTGTTGCGCCACAGGGGCGGCCTTTGCATGACCTTCGTCGCGCCAGGCATCGACGCCCGCCAACACAGCCGCGCGGATCACATCGGATCGCGCGGGTCTGCCCGTTGCAAACCCTTCGGGCAGAACTAAACCTGCGGGCAATGGCGCAACCTCGGTCCGTCCAAACCGAAACTGGGGGCCGGGGTCTACGTTCAGAGTGATAGCAGTCACGCTCGCGGGAGAGTCGAGCGGCGCAATGCTGGCCGCCTCCCGCCCGTCAATCAGGATCGAGATCGTGCCGCCGTAGTGGCCCTGCGCGTAAAGCCCCGTCAGCAAGCGTTGGTAATCTGCGCGGGCTGCTGCGACATAGTCTTGCGATGCAGCGCCTGTGTCGTCGCGCGATAGGCTGATCGTCAGTGACGCATTGCGGAGAGCGGCGCGCAATTCGTCACTCGCATCAGGCGCATTCAGACGCACCTCTTGCGCTTGGGCCGCGGATCCCGCGATGCCCAAAACCAATGCTGCGACGATGGCCTGCCATGCTGCGCGCACGTTTGCCCCCAAACTGCTTTTTCTTTGGTCTATCTTTATCTTAGTCGCAAAAGAACGGAAACTCACATCCTTGGCAAAACAGCGAAATCGGGCGGGAAATGGCCAAGTCATGCCGCGAATCCGCTTTACCTGTCCGGCCAAGCCGTTAACGTCATGATATGGGATATCTCATTGATAATCTGCAATACGCCAATTGGTCTGAAAAGATATTTCGCCAAATGCGGGCGGGTGGGGTCGATGCGGTTCATGTGACCATCGCCTATCACGAGAGCTTTCGTGAAATGATCCTGCAGCTTGAACGGTTTAACAGATATTTCGAACAATTCCCCGATCTGATTTTCAAGGGCACGCGCGGCGCTGACGTCCGACGTGCGCGAGAAACCGGGCGCACCGCGATCTTCTTTGGCTTTCAAAACCCAAGCCCGATCGAGGACGACATCGGCTTGGTGGAAATCTGTCACCAACTGGGTGTCCGGTTCATGCAGTTGACCTACAACAACCAGTCGCTTCTGGCGACGGGCTGTTACGAGGATTGCGACGCTGGTCTGACCCGTATGGGCAAGCAGGTCGTGAGCGAAATGAACCGCGTTGGGTTGGCCGTGGACATGAGCCATTCAGCGGATCGTTCGACGCTTGAAGCCATTGATCATTCCAGCCGCCCCATCGCGATTACCCATGCCAATCCGCAGTGGTGGCACGCAGCGTTACGCAACAAATCCGACGAGGTTCTGCGCGCTCTGACGGGCGCGGGCGGGATGCTTGGCTTTTCGGTCTATCCGCATCATCTGCGGGGCGGGTCCGATTGCACGATGCAGGATTTTTGCGAAATGGTCGCTGAGGCCGCAAACCGGTATGGTGCGGCACACCTCGGGATTGGCACGGATCTGTGTCAGGATCACCCCGACAAAGTGGTCGAGTGGATGCGCGCAGGCCGCTGGTCCAAAGTCATCGACTATGGCGAAGGATCAGCCAGCGATGCGGGCTTTCCGCAGATGCCAAGCTGGTTCAGCGACAATCGTGATTTCGGCAATATCCGCAACGGCCTGATCGGCGTTGGCTTTGAGGCGGACGAAGTGGACGGAATCATGGGTGACAACTGGCTCGCGTTTTACGACAGCAGTTTCGGGCCAAAAAATGCCTGATAGTGATCCTCCGCCCATCCCCCAGCGCCCTTTGCGCGCGCCAACCGATGTGATGCGCCTGCGCCGTATGGGGGCGGGCTTTCCGACGCGTTTGTCGTTCCTACGCTCGGTTACGCGCCGCCTTGGTGCCGAGGGTGCGCGTATAACCCGCCCCGTGTGGAATATCGACGCAGACGGGTTCGGGCATGGGGTCTATTGCGTAGATTTTGGCGGGTATACCTATTCGCTTGTTGCGGTCTCAACCGATCTGCCGCCTGACATGCGCACTGACCGCGTGATCGCCACTGCATGGGACACGTCTTATGTGCTTTATGACGGGGTGCCTGACGCTGACACGATTGCCCGAATTTGTCGCGCCGCCCCGCAGCAAGAAGCCGCGCGTTTTGATCCGCGTGATTTGGTCCTAAGCCGTGCCAATAAATCCGTGCGTCTGTTTGCCCATGTGGTTGATGCGTTGCGTATGGGCCAGCAACCCGACGCGGACATGATCCGTGATGTGGGCTATTTGATGCGCACAACGGCTGTTTATGGCAATGGCAAGTTCGGTATCGCTGATCGGCGCAGTTTTTGCGAAAGGCCCGGCATGTCTGGCCCCTTTGCCGCTGAAATGCTGACGGTTTGGCTGATCCGTGGTTTTACCCATGATCTGGTCGAACATATGGGTGGCGCCCCCCTTGAACGCCGTTTGAAACGTCACCTTGGGATTGGCAATGCGACGGGCCTTGGTATGGCGCCGTTTCTGGTATCGCACCCACTTTTGCTTGATGCATGGATGCAGGTGCGCGAGACCGCGATTGCCCGCGTGCGTGCCGTTGAAACGCTTACGCCTGATCAGATTGCGCGGCTTTTCGCGTTGGTCACGCGGGTGGCCCAGCATCTGGCAGAATGGCAGGTTCCTGATAAGATTGCACAGGGCCGTATTGACATTCTGCGCCGCGAATGGCCTGAGGTCGCCGCCTTGATGACGCCTGAATTTATGAGCGGAGCTGTTCCGCTAGATCGGTTGATCAGTAAAAGTGCGCGCTGGTCAGTCGATACGCAAGAACTCATCGCGGCGATGGTTCTTGAACCGTTCGGTGATCTGGTTGACGGGTTGGCAGATTGCATGGCGACGTCACGTTTGCCTGTGCTTGATCCAGCCATGGGGTGTGCCGATCTGGCCGATACGATCACGCGCGATTGGCCCTGGGCCGTTGATGCCGATTACAGTGATCCAAGGCAATGCGCCCAATTCTGGTATGTGTCCGAGGCCAAACAGGAACCGCGCCTTGGATCGCGTTTCATCGAAGACGGGGCCGCGTTGGAAAGCCCGCTAGATATCGCGCGTCAGGTGCAGGCCTTGGCGCGGGCGTTGGAGGGGCAAGCCGGTTCGATCGCGCCCTTGTTGGCTGCTCACCCCGAGCACCGTGCAGCGGCGCGGCGGGTGCAGACGGTCGCCAATCATCCCTACGCCGAGATTCGTGATAATTTGATCGCCAAAAGTTGCCTGCCCATTGATATGCTGCGCTGCAAATTGGCGTTTTTCGGGGCGGCAAAGTTTGACCCGAAATCGGATCGCTGGACCCGCATAACGCTTGCGCAAGGCGCACCGTTGGCGGATGAACTGGACAACGCTGATGACTGGTGGCTGCCCACCTTTGCCCCATGATGCGGTCGCATAACGAAGTGCAGGGAATGGTCTTGAAGGCCGCACGCGGAGCTGGTGTGCC
>JBLHNX010000079.1:0-9253 GCA_047622125.1 Paracoccaceae bacterium
CGCGCGTTTCTGGACTTGCATGCTGCCTATCGCCAGACCCACGAACGCCTTGCCTCGCTTGACGAAGCATTGGGACGCGAGGATGCCCGCCTGCAACCCAGCCCGTGGGAAGAGGTTCGCGACTTCTTTCATTATTGCGACAACTACATTGATGCGGTTGATCGCGCCGCAGAACGGTTCGCCACGCAGTCCAGCACCAAACCAAGCCCCGTGGCGGCGGCCGTTTCCGCACTTGGGGCGCATGGGATCACCGTGCATTTTAGCGACCAAGACGGGGCGCTGCGCCACTTTGATCCGCAAACGCGGCGTTTGCATATCTCGACCCGTGCCGCAGCCCCGACGCAGGCGTTTCAGCTGTTTATGCAGCTGGCATTGGTGACGCAGGACAAACTGCTTGAGGCGACGCTTGATCTGGCCCGTTTTCAATCACCACAAGCCCGCGCCATCGCCAAGATCGGACTGGCGAATTATTTCGCCGGGGCCGCGCTGATGCCTTACGGCGCATTTCTGCAAGCCGCACAAGATACCCGCCACGATCTTGAACGGCTGGCTGATCGTTTTGGGGCCTCGCTTGAACAGGTTGCGCACCGACTTTCAACGATGCAGCGCCCCGGCGCCAAGGGAATCCCGTTCTTTTTCGTGCGTGTCGATCCGGCAGGCACAATCACCAAACGGCATTCGGCCACAACGCTGCAATTCGCGCGATACGGCGGCGCTTGCCCGCTTTGGAACGTGCATCGCGCCTTTGAAACGCCCGGCAACTGGTTGCGGCAATTGGCGGAAACGCCGGACGGGGTGCGTTACTTTTGTCTGGCGCGAGATGTCAGTAAATCAGGCGGAGCATTTGATGCGCCGACACGGCGCTATGCTATCGGGCTGGGCTGCGAAGTGCGCCATGCCGGCGCGCTTGTCTATGCCGATCACTTGGATGTGGATACAGCCGAAGCCTATGAACCCATTGGGATTTCTTGTCGGATTTGCGAACGCCGCACCTGTCATCAGCGCGCCGTTCCCCCGCTTGAACGCCAGTTACGGGTTGAACCCAACCACCGCGGCACCCTGCCCTATCAGATCGACTAAGCAGGCACTGCTTGGCAACGATCTAACTTTCAAAAACGACGGCAACGGCGGCGAGAACTGCTCTCGCCGCCTGATCTTGTGTTTAGCTCGCCGCGCTGAGAATGCCCGCGATTTCGTCCTTGAGCGCCAGACGCTGCTTGCGCATTTCGGCCATGTGCAAATCATCTGTGGGTTCAACATCCGTTTCAGCGCGGTGCACGGCACGGTTCAGCTCGTGATACTTTTCCGACAGATTCGCGAAATGCGTATCGTCAGTCTTGAGCTTGTGCATTGTTTCGACGTGCTCGGGGAATTCTTCGGCAAGTTCATGTGGTGTGTGGGACATTCTTATACTCCATGTTGGGTGGCTCATCGGAAGCTAGCGCCGCTGTTACGCCGCCACATTGACAGGGATCAAGAAAATTCGATTTTTGGGCATCAATTGCGTGCCGCTCGCCACCCTGCAGCGCGAGCCTCGGTCTCGGTGCAAAACCAGCGTTCGCCGTTGGCGGGATCTATGCCGGTGCGATCATAATCGCGGTTGTGGGGCATGTGATAAATCCGTCCGGATCGCGAGATATTGCCTTTGATCACGCAGTTTACGTCCACAGGTGTCGCGCCTTGCAGATTGTCTGCTCGCTGGGTTTCACGGTGGATCGCGGGGGTTTCAAACTGCGCGCCCCAGATACCGATTCCGGCCACGGCGGCAGCCTTTTCATCAAGATCATAGGCCATGGAATAGCGCCGGTATGCTGTCGCCAAACCTGCCCGTACGATCGTGCGGCCCATGTCCACACCATCCACGGCGCAGGTCGCAACAGATCGTCCGTAGCGGTCGATATCAACGGTGTCGCACTGTGCCCGCCGCCCTTGATAAAGCATGCGCACCTGCTGCGTGGTCCATGCACCACATTCCCAAATCCCGCCTTGATCCGTGGTGCAGGTCTGCGCGGTCTCAAGCGCATCAATCCCGTGCAAACGCACCGTTTCGCCAGCGATTTCAAAGGTATCACCGTCGATAACGCGCAACACACCCTCGGGGCCAGCCATGGCAGCATGGGCAGTAAAGGCCAGAATCAGGACTGAACAGAAGCGGAACATACCCTTAACAAAAGGTTAATTTCGCCCCGCCGCAAGGACGAAGTCCCCAAACGGTTAATATGGCGCTAGCGCTGTTGCGTTTGCCAATTGGGGTGCATCCAAGGTGTCTCGTTCGCTGCGGCCATCATACCGCGCCCAAGGATATGATCGGCCGCCTTTTCACCCACCATGATTGATGGCGCGTTCAAATTGCCGTTGGTAATGCGCGGGAAAATAGAACTATCAGCCACGCGCAATCCATCCACGCCGATGACTCGGGTTTCCGGGTCAACGACGGCCATTGGGTCATCCGCCGCGCCCATCTTGCAAGTGCCGCAGGGGTGATAGGCACTCTCGGCGTGTTCGCGGATTGCATCGTCAAGCTCTGCGTCCGATTGCGCGGCGTCCCCCGGTTGAATTTCGTGGCGGCGGAACGGCGCAAAGGCCTCTTGCGCGAAAATCTCGCGCGTCAGGCGGATACAGTTACGAAATTCCTCCCAGTCCTGTGGATCGGACATGTAATTGAACCGGATTTCCGGCGGGGCCAGCGGATCAGCGCCCGCAAGCGTAACCGCCCCGCGCGACACAGACCGCATCGGTCCAACATGGGCCTGAAATCCGTGCCCCTCGGCAGTTGTTTGCCCGTCGTAACGCACGGCCATGGGGAGGAAATGAAACTGGATATCGGGGTAATCAATGCCGGCCTTGGAGCGAATGAACCCGCAGCTTTCAAACTGGTTGGACGCCCCAAGCCCGGTGCGGGTGAACAGCCACTGAGCGCCGATCATCGCCTTGCCGAAAATGTTCCAATATTTGTAAAGCGATACCGGCTGCGAGGCGGCCATCTGGATATACATTTCCAGATGATCTTGCAGGTTTTGGCCTACGCCAGCACGGTCCGCAATGACGCTAATTCCGTGGTCCGCCAGATGGGCGGCGGGGCCAATGCCCGACTGCATCAGCAGCTTTGGCGAATTGATCGCGGATGCGGCGATGATCACCTCGGCGCTGGCGGTAATCGTTTCGGTTGTGTTGCCCCGTTGGACTTCGACGCCCGTCGCGCGGCCCTCATGGATGACAACCCGCAAAGCAAGCGCGTTGACCAAATCACAATTGGCACGCTTCAGCGCGGGGCGCAGATAGGCGCGCGCCGCCGACCAGCGTTGGCCGTTGTGAATGGTTGCATCAAAGGGACCAAACCCTTCTTGCTGGTACCCGTTGTAATCGCCAGTCACCGGATAACCGGCCTGCTCACCGGCCTCAACAAAGGCCTGTGTCAGAGGGTTCTTGCCAGGCCCCCGCGAGACATGCAGCGGGCCGGTTGAGCCACGCCATGCAGGATCACCGCCGCGCCCGCCATCGTCCCAGTTTTCCATCCGTTTGAAATAGGGCGACACATCCGCGTAGCCCCAACCGTGCGCACCACTCTCGGCCCAATGGTCATAATCGCGCGCATGGCCGCGCACATAGATCATCCCGTTTATCGACGACGACCCGCCGATAACCTTGCCGCGTGGACAGGCCAAACGACGGTTGCCAAGATGCGGTTCGGGCTCTGACGAATAGCCCCAATCATACCGCTTCATATTCATTGGATAAGACAGTGCGGCGGGCATCTGGATGAACGGCCCCACGTCAGTTCCACCGTGTTCAATGATCAATACCGACTTGCCTGCCTCGGCCAAACGGTAGGCCATAGCGCAGCCTGCGCTGCCTGCTCCAACAATGACGTAATCTGCTTGCATGTTGTGTTTGTCCTAGAAAGGGGCATCAACGGGGCCCATGGCCACGTAGACGGATTTGACTTGGGTGTAGTATTCGATCGCGCCCTTTGAGTTCTCGCGCCCAACGCCAGATTGCTTGGACCCGCCAAAGGGCGCTTCGACCGGAGCAAGGTTGTAGGTGTTGATATAGCAAGTGCCTGCCTCGAACCCTGCCGCCATACGATGGGCACGAGTCAGGTCTTGGGTAAAGACACCAGCAGCCAGTCCGAATTCTGTTTTATTAGAACGCTCTAGCGCTTCTTCTTCATCCTTAAAGCCAAGGATTGAAAGCACAGGGCCAAAGATTTCGTCACGCGCGATAACCATATCGTCTGTTACGTCAGAAAAGACCGTCGGCTGAATAAAGAACCCTTCTTTATCAATGACCTGACCACCGTAACTTAATGTAGCCCCTTCGGCGATACCCTGCGCGATAAAGCCCTGCACGACCTTGCGTTGTTGTTCACTGACCATTGGACCGAAATTGGTGGTTTCGTCCATCGGATCACCCATCTTGATCTGGTCAAGCCGTTCACACAGTCGGGCGGTGAACGCCGCGCGGATACCGTCTTGCACAAAGACCCGTGTGCCGTTGGAACAGACCTGACCGCTGGAATAGAAGTTGGCCAAAATCGCACCACCAACCGCATCTTCAAGGTTGGCATCATCGAAAATCACAAGAGGGGACTTGCCGCCAAGTTCCATCGTGACGTTGCGGATACCCTCGGCAGCCGCCGCGTAAACCTTGCGACCCGTCGGCACTGAGCCCGTCAGGGACACCTTTGCCACGCGCGGGTCGGTGACCAGTGACGCGCCAACAGCGCCCATGCCCTGCACCACATTAAACACACCCGCAGGCGCGCCCGCCTCAAACAAAATCTCGGCCACTTTCAATGCACACAGTGGTGTGGTCTCACTAGGCTTGAACACCATCGCATTACCGCAAGCGAGCGCTGGCGCGCCCTTCCAGCAAGCGATCTGAGTGGGATAGTTCCAAGCGCCGATGCCAACACAAACACCCAAGGGTTCGCGGCGGGTGTAGACAAAATCGTCCCCCAATTGGATGTGTTCGCCGGTGATCGCCCCGGCAAGCCCGCCGAAGTATTCTAGCGCGTCCGCACCGCTTGTCGCGTCAGCCACGAGGGTTTCTTGCAACGGTTTGCCGGTATCATAGGTTTCCAGCACCGAAAGATCGCGGTTGCGCGTCCGCATAATGTCTGCTGCGCGCCGCAAAACGCGCCCGCGTTCAGTGCCGGTCATCGATGCCCATTGCTTTTGCGCGCGGGTTGCGGCGGCGAGGGCCTGGTCGATGATCGCAGGCGTCGCCGCATGGACCTGTGCGATGACCTTGCCTGTTGCGGGATAAATCACGTCGATCAGATCACCGCGCGTGTCTTCGACATAGACGCCATCAATAAAGTGGCTGGCGGTGGGTTGCGTTGGATAGGTCATGGTGCCTCCGGCGGGGATATTTCGGGCAAGTTGAGAGTGCTAATCCCCACGGGGAAATCGTTTGCTTTCCTCAAGGACATTCAGGTCCATGTGGTTGCGCATGTAGCGTTCGGAGGCCTTTTGAAGTGGCTGGTAGTCCCACGGGTAATAGTCGCCATTGCGCAGGGCCTCGTAGACCACCCAGCGGCGCGCCTGACTTTCGCGCACATCCGCGTCAAAGCGTGCAAGATCCCAGCGTTCTTGGGATATGGTACGCAGATGCAAACGCGTCTCTTGATATTTTTCAACTTCGGCAAGGTTGTTTAGCTCTGATGGGTCGGCTTCAATATCAAATAACTGATCTGGGTCCAGATCGCAGCGGATGTATTTCCATTTGCCCGCGCGCAAGCTGACCAGCGGCGCGTTCGAGCCTTCGGCGGCATATTCCATCGCAACCGGCGTGTTGCGCGCACCACCTTGGCCAAGTGGCTTGAGGCTCTCGCCGTCCGTCCATGGCATGACCTCGGCCATGCTGACACCTGCGAGGTCACATAGCGTCGGGCAGACGTCGATATTGCTGACTGGCGCGGTGACGAGGCCCGGTTCCATTTCAGGCGCGCAGATCATCAGCGGCACGCGGGCGGAGCCTTCAAAGAAGGTCATCTTGAACCACAGGCCGCGTTCGCCCAGCATGTCACCGTGGTCTGATACAAACAGGATCGTGGCCTCTTGGCGGGTGTCGCTCAGCACTTGCAGGATTTCGCCGATCTTGTCGTCAAGGTAGCTGATATTGGCAAAATAGGCGCGACGCGAGCGCCGTATATCATCGTCGGTGATGTCAAAGCTGCGCCAGTCGTTGGCGTCGAAAATCCGTTTGGAGTGCGGGTCTTGCGCGTCATACCCAAGGTCCGAGACTTGGGGCATCAGATGCGCGCAATCCTCGTAAAGGTCCCAGTATTTCTTGCGCGCAACATAGGGATCATGGGGGTGGGTAAAGCTGACGGTCAGGCACCAAGGGCGCGGATCACCGCCACGTGCAAGATCATAAAGCTTGTGGGTCGCGTTATAAGCAACCTCGTCGTCATATTCCATTTGGTTGGATATTTCGGCCACGCCTGCGCCGGTGACAGACCCCATGTTGTGATACCACCAATCGATCCGTTCGCCCGGTTTGCGATAATCCGGCGTCCAGCCGAAATCGGCGGGGTAGATGTCAGTGGTCAAGCGTTCCTCGAAGCCGTGCATCTGGTCGGGGCCGACAAAGTGCATCTTGCCCGACAGGCAGGTTTGATAACCCGCGCGCCGCAAATGATGCGCGTAGGTCGGGATGGCGGATACGAATTCGGCGGCATTATCATAGACCCCGGTGCGGCTGGGCAGTTGGCCCGACATGAACGACGCGCGCCCCGGCGCACAAAGTGGCGAGGCGGTATAGGCGTTCTTGAACCGCGTTGAGCGGGCCGCGAGCGCCTTGAGGTTGGGCGCGTGAAGCCAATCGGCGGGGCCGTCGGGAAACAACGTGCCGTTCAACTGGTCCACCATAATGATCAGGACGTTAGGTTGTGTCATGCGGCACCTTTGGTGAGCGAGGTCAGGAGCGACAGCGTACGCCCGCAGGCGTCCGCATTGGGTTGCGCAAGGGCTGCGCGGATATAAAGCCCGTCAATCAGTGCTGCGAGCGTTCCAGCCACATCACGCGGATCATCGCACAACGGGCGCAGCGCATGGGTCAGATTGCTGCGCATTCGGTTCTGATAGATGCGAAGCAGGCGCAGCGCTTGCGGGTTGGTCTGCGCCTGAACGTAAAACGTCATCCACGCGCTTACGGTGGCCGGTTCAAAAAACGCTGGCGCAAAGTTAGCGCGGATAATCGCGCGGGCGCGTTCAGGCGGGGTCTGGGGTACGGCAAGGGCGGCGCGCACCTCGTCGCCATAGTCCCGCAGGATTTGGCGCATCGCGGCGATGAATATCTGATCTTTGCCACCAAAGTAATGATGTGCCAACGCCGAGGACATTCCAGCCCGTTTCGCGATCTGGCTCACGGTCACGTCAAGTGACGCCGCAGCCCCCACTTCGGCGATAGTGGCTTTCACCAAAGCCGCGCGGCGTATAGGCTCCATCCCGAGCTTGGGCATGATTTCTCCGGAAATAACTTGCCCTGCGACAGTAGATCGTTCTTTATTGACTGGTCAATCAAGAAAAAACAACCTCTAGGGAGCTGCTAAAATGTCTATGAAATCAACACTCTCCGTTCTGGCTATCTGCGCCGCCGCACCGGCACTTGCCGACTGTGATTCGGTCGTATTCTCTGATGTCGGCTGGACGGATATCACCGCAACCACCGCTGCAACCACCGTCGTGCTTGAGGCACTCGGGTATGAAACTGACATCAAAGTGCTGTCGGTTCCGGTTACCTACACGTCCTTGGCCGAGGGTGACGTCGATATTTTCCTTGGCAACTGGATGCCAACAATGGAAGGCGATATCGCCGCTTACCGCGAGGCAGGCACCGTCGATACGGTCCGCGCGAACCTTGAAGGCGCGAAATATACGCTGGCCGTCAACGCCGCTGCAGCCGCGTTGGGGATCGCAAACTTTGCCGATATCGCCGCGCATGTGGTCGCGCTCGATGGCAAAATTTATGGCATCGAAGCTGGCAATGATGGCAACCGCCTGATCATGGACATGATCGCGGCAGATGCCTTTGGTTTGACCGGGTTCGAGGTTGCTGAATCCTCCGAAGCGGGCATGCTGGCACAGGTTGATCGCAATTCCACCCGTGGCGAGCCGATCATCTTTCTTGGCTGGGAACCCCACCCGATGAACGCCAACTTTGACATGTCCTATCTTGAGGGCGGCGATGATTGGTTTGGCCCCAACCTTGGCGGTGCCACGGTTTATACCAACACGACCGCTGGCTATGTTGATGCCTGCCCGAATGTGGGCGCGCTGCTTAACAATCTGGAATTCACGCTGGCCATGGAAAACGAAATCATGGGCGCGATCCTGAATGACGGTGAGGACCCTGCTGATGCAGCCACCGCGTGGTTGTCGGCCAACCCCGACGCATTCATGGGCTGGCTCGACGGCGTTACGACCAAAGACGGTGGCGACGCAGTTGAAGCCGTGACGGCCGCACTGGCCATGTAAGCGATTTGGGGGCTGCGTCGCTAATGCAGCCCCTATTTTCTAAGTAAGCATTAAATCCTGACGGCATGATAAGGGGCTGGTGAAATCAACTGGTTAACCGACAACAAAATCCCAGTGGGGAAGGTCGCCGAGGGCGTCTTTGACTGGCTCGAAGTCACGTTTCAAGGCGCTTTCGACGCTATTGCAGTTGCCCTAGAGGCGATGATCGATGCCTTTCTTTGGGTCTTGCAAACGCCGCATCCCTTTGTCGTGATTGCATTTTTCGTCGCTGGCACATGGATTCTTCAGCGCAACTGGAAAACCTGCCTGGTGATCGCCCTCGGGTTCCTGTTCATCCTTAATCAAGACTACTGGGAAGAAACCACCGAAAGCCTCACACTTGTGCTCTCGGCTTGTGTGGTCTGCATGGCGATTGGCGTGCCGATCGGTATCGCTGTTGCGCACCGCCCTCGCTTATATGCGTGGATGCGGCCCGTTCTGGACCTGATGCAAACGCTGCCGACCTTTGTTTACCTGATCCCCGCGATTGTATTTTTTGGCATCGGCATGGTGCCGGGCTTGATCGCAACGGTGATTTTCGTGCTGCCTGCGCCGATCCGCCTGACCCATCTGGGTGTCAGCAGCACACCGACGCCATTGTTAGAGGCCGCGCAGGCGTTTGGCGCAACCGGCCAGCAGACATTGTGGAAAGTCGAACTGCCCAGCGCCCTGCCCCAGATCATGGCCGGATTGAACCAGACGATTATGTTGTCCCTGTCGATGGTCGTGAT
>JBLHNX010000080.1:0-9233 GCA_047622125.1 Paracoccaceae bacterium
TAAATCCCACGACACGCGGATTGGTAGCTCAGTTGGATAGAGTACTTGACTACGAATCAAGGGGTCGGGGGTTCGAATCCTCCCCAGTCCACCATAATGAGCCGCTCCTTCGGGGGCGGCTTTTTTACTAAATCATTGAAGTCGTTGACTAAAATGATGAAGCGATGACGCTACCCCACAAAAGCGAAATGCTTATTGGCCGCCAAGAGTCATTTCGAACTTTTGTCCTCCAAACTGCATGCCCACAAATTTTGCTAACCCGCCCGGTCCTGATCCGGTCGCGGTCGCGGTTGCGCCTCCCCCTGCCAAGCAAATTTCTCTGAATTGCAGATGCGCGGAGGGTGCGGCCCTACGTGCCCGACCTCGACCCTTTGTTGCCCGCCGGCACGATAGCGTTCCAGCGCCTCGCTTTGGGTTGCATGTGCAGGTGCGTAATTATGCGTTCGCGGTTTCGCACAAGTCAGCTAGTTTCCCGAGTTTCCGTGATGTCGACGAAACATGCCGTAGCCAGCGCGTTCACGTTGACCTGCAAGGACCATGCGAAACAATACACGCCCCACGCTGCCAAACGCACGATAGGAGCATTGCCAGACATCCGGCACCTGACCCACGCGCAACGCAGGGCTTGGTCCGAAAACATGGCGCATGAAAACGAGCAGATCACGACATTTCACTTTGGAAAGTTGTCCGAAGATTTTAGGGGCGGCAAAAGTGATGGGTTCGGTCCTAAATGGCGGAATCCAGACATTCGCTGCAAGCGCGAGCCATCCGTCCCGCGAGGTTGGAAGCCGACATTCAGGCCACCCCAAACTGGGCTTGGCGCTGCGCTGCCGCAAGTCTGCTCTGAGCCCAGACTGTCGGATGCTGCCCAATTCACCAAGGGTGAAAACCGATCCGAAGCGGCCATGCGTAGACGATCTTTGCATCTGTGCGTGATGGATTGGATGGGTTTGCATCTAGATTCCATCGGGCGTGTGGCGGTTGGGCAAGTTTTGTGAAGCCCTGAGCCTAACACCCCGCCTTGGAAACATTGATTTTGCACCAAACACAATCGTGGTCCGACAGCGGTTTTCCGTCTGCCATTGTCGAAATGAGCACGCCACTTTCCTCGTTGTTCAAACCGCGGCCCGCGAACCAGTCGAGCTTCATCACACGGTCAGGGTGCGGCGTGATAAGGCTGGGGCGGGTCGTGTTGCCGGCTGCGGTGAACTCCCAAGAATAGCCGCGCTCCGTGGCCAAGGTGAACAGGGTCTCGTTACGCCAGTCGAAATCTGGCGGCAGGTGGTTTCCGGTGTTCAGATCCCCTCCAATCAGGACGGGAATGTCGGGGGCGAACACGTCGATCGCATCGAGCAGGATTTGCATTTGGGTATGGCGGTGCGCCGCGCCCGCGTCGCTTTCAAGATGGGTAGAGACGACGCACAAGGGGCCGCTTTCAGTTGGTACAATGGCGGCTATCGCCATGCGTCCGCCAAGGCGTGGTTGCCGCAGGTCCACCGTGTTGCCGTCACTGGCAAACCAATGTCCGTGGTCGTCCAGCCGGACAAGGGCTGTTTGCACGAATGGAACGGACGACAGGATCGCGTTGCCATGCCAACCAAGCGCGTTGAAATCGTCGGTACAAAACGCGCGTTCGGTGTCTCCGCCGAGATCCAGTTCATGGAACTCAACCCCAAAAACGTAGACCATGCCCATCTGCGAGGCCATGACTTCAGTAGTGTGGCGCTGGCCGGTACGGGCCATTCCTTGGTCGACCTCGGACAGCAGCACGATGTCGGGCGTTACGGTCGCAAGATGCGCTGCGGTTTCTTCTGGAAACAGGCAGCGTTCCACGTTCCATGCAGCGACGGTTAACTGGTTCGGCAAGGTGGATACCGATGCCGCCCCTCCCACTTGCACCGCGTTCATTGCGGGCATCTCTCCGAGCAAGGCGCGGTGTGCGTCAGCGGTGCGTGGTGCCGACATGACACGCTTGCGGTCGACATCGTTGATCGGGGGCAATGTGGCAACTTGTTTGGTGATCAAAGTGCCAGTCCCGTTTCAGCGTTGAACAATACAACTGCGTCCTGATTGATCGTCATGCGGGTCGGGCCCGCTGAAACGGCGACGTCTTTGGCAACGTGGATGGTGAAGTCCTGCCCGTCCAACTGGCCGTATAGCAGGCGGTGCGCGCCCAGTTCTTCGACAATATCCACGGTGAACGGAATGACGCAAGATTCACCAATTTCAACGTCTTCGGGGCGAATGCCCACGGTGACGGGTCCACTGATGGGACTGGTCGCCACCACCGTGTCGCCGTTGGTCACGACGCGATCATCACGGCACTGCGCATGAATAAGGTTCATGGGAGGCGCACCCATGAAGCTCGCGACAAATGTAGATGCGGGGCGGTGATAGATTTCGGAAGGTGTGCCGATCTGTTCGATCCGGCCTTGGTTGAGAACAATGATACGGTCGGCCATTGTCATTGCTTCGACCTGATCGTGGGTCACGTAGATCGACGTCACACCAAGACGACGTTGCAAGGCCTTAATTTCAATCCGCATTTGGTGGCGCAGTTTTGCATCGAGGTTGGACAGCGGTTCGTCAAACAGGAAAAGGGCGGGGTCACGCACCACGGCACGACCCATGGCCACCCGCTGACGCTGGCCGCCGGACAGTTGGCTTGGCTTGCGGTCCAGAAATTCCGTGAGGTTCAGCATCTTGGCGGCAGCTTGCACCTTTGCCTCGATCTCAGCAGCTGCGATTTTGCGGTTTTTCAGCCCGTAGCCGATGTTTTTGCGCACGGTCATATGGGGGTAAAGCGCGTAGTTCTGGAACACCATCGCGATGTCGCGATCCGCTGGATCAACGTGGTTCACATTGCGATCCCCGATGGACAGCGCGCCCTCAGAAATGTCTTCAAGCCCCGCGACCATGCGCAGCAAGGTGGATTTGCCGCATCCGGACGGCCCGACCAGCACGACGAATTCACCATCAGCGATATCAAAGCTGATCGGTTCCACGGCTTCATACCCGTTGGGGTACACTTTGCGGATATTGTTGAGCGATACTTGCGCCATTTTTTCAGTCCTATTTATCGGATTCAGTCAGGCCCTTTACGAACCAACTTTGGAAAAGGATCACGACCAACACGGGGGGCAGTATCGCGATCAGCGCCAGCATATTGGCGCGGCCATATTCGGGGATACTTGTCCCCTCGAGGTCTTGGGTCAGCTGTTTGATGCCGCGCACAAGGGTGTACATACTCTCATCCGTGGTCACCATCGTCGGCCAGAGGTACTGGTTCCAGCCGAACACAAACATGATGATGAACATCGCAGCGATCATGGTTTGAGATATCGGCACCAAGATATCGATGAAGAATTTCACGGGACCTGCGCCATCAATACGCGCGGCTTCGACCATTTCTTCGGGTATGGAGCGGAAGAACTGCCGGAAAAAGAAGGTGGCCGTCGCAGATGCGATCAACGGCAGGATCAGGCCGGTGTAGGTATTCAGCAACCCCAGCTTTTGCGCGATCTCGTAGGACGGCAGGATGCGCACCTCAAGCGGGAGCAAGAGCGTCGTAAAGATCAGCCAGAACGCGAATGTCGCGAACCGCAGGCGGAAGTAAACCAGCGCATAGGCGGCCATCATGCCGATGACGATTTTTCCCAAGGCAAAGCCGATGCCAAGGATCATGGAGTTCATCAACATCCGCAGGCCCGTGTTTTCGCCCGAAAAGCCCGAAGCCGTGAACATGGCCGCGCGAAAGTTGTCGTCCAATTGGGTTCCGATGACAAATTCCGGGCCGTTCTTGATCGTTTCAAGATCGGTTGTGGTTGTCGTTTGTAGCAACATCAACAAGGGAACGAGCATGAACAACGAGCCAAGGATCAGGATCGTATGGTCCAGAACATGGCCCCATTTCAGGCGGCGTTTGGCAACGGGGATTTGTTTGGTGTCGGTCATTTTCTGGCCCCTTATGTGTAATGGATGCGGCGTTCGACCAGCCGGAACTGGAAGATCGTCAAGGCAAGGACAAGCACCATCAGAATGACAGATTGCGCAGAGGAACCGCCGATGTCGTTGCCACGGAACCCATCGACGTAAATCTTGTAAACAAGTGTCATCGGGTTGTTTCCAGGCTCGCCCTTAACCAACACATCAACGACGCCAAAGGTGTCGAAGAGCGCGTAGGTGATATTGATGATCAGTAAGAAGAACCCTGTGGGGGCCAGCAAGGGAAACGTCACATCCCAGAAGCGGCGAAACGATGATTTGGCATCAATCAATGCGGCTTCACGGACGGATTTGGGGATGGATTGAAGTCCGGACAGAAAGAAGATGAAGTTGACAGGTACTTGTTTCCAAACCGCGACAAGAACCATTGCGGAGGCGGTGTCGCCAAAGTTCACTCCCAGTTTGAAATCCCAACCAAAGGATTTGGCAAGCTCGGCCAGCGGGCCCCACGTTTGGTTCAGCATCAACAAGCCGATAAAGCCCGCAACGGGTGGTGCCACGGCGTAGACCCACATCAACAATGTGCGGTAGGTTCTCGCGCCACGGATCACGTTGTCGGCCTTAACCGCCAACAAAAGCGCCAGTGCGAGCGAGAAGAACGTCACAAGGATCGTGAACAACAGGGTGAATGTGGCGATGCGGGCGTATTCGGAACTGCCTGCAAGATGCGTATAATTGTCAAACCCAACGAAACTGGACCCAAAGCCAAAGGGGTCTTCAAGGTAGAAAGAAGATTGAACTGCTTGGGCGGCAGGCCAGTAGAAAAATACAGCGATGATCGCCAGTTGTGGCAGCAGCAATAGAATAGGAAGCCAGCGCGTGGCAAAGCCTGCTCGTTTCATGATGTCCTCGGGGTAGTTGAAATAGGGGCGGTCGCACGTAGGTGCGACCGCCGTTGTCAAACCGACTTGGTTTAGTTTTGCGTTTGCGCGAAACGGGACAGAAGCTCGTTCGAGTCTGCTTCGATGATATCGAATGCGTCGTCGACAGATGTTTCGCCTGTTAGGATGCGGCCGAATTCACGGTTCATCACGTCGCGGATTTGAACGTAAAAACCCATGCGATACCCGCGTGTGTTTTCGCTCGCGTCCAAGGACAGCTGCTGGATGCCAACTTCGGCGGCCGGGAAACGGTCGTAGTGGCCGTCTGCTGTTGCCAGTTCGTATGCCGCTTCGGTCACCGGTACATAGCCCGTTTCACGGTGCCACATGTACTGAACCTCAGGCGAAGTCAGATACTGGAAGAAGGCAGCCGTCGCAGCGTTTTCTTCGTCAGACTGGCCGGACATCGCGAATAAGGCCGCACCACCAATGAAGGTTTGTTTTGGTTCTGTTGTGACTGCTTCCCAATACGGAAGAACTGTCGCAGAGAAGTCAAAACCAAGGTCAAGCTGGGACAGGCCGCCAAAAGAGCCCGAAGAGCCGAGCCAGATCGCGACTTCGCCATTTTCGAAAGGTGTCTGGTTGTCGGTCCAGCCTGTGCCGAACCATTCAAAGTAACCTGCGTCCTGCCATTCGGTAAGCGCGGTGAAATGTGCCTTGAGCGGGTCGATGTTGACAAGGATTTCAGTGCCGTCCGCACCATCATACCCGTTGTTGTTGGTTGCGAACGGAAGGTCGTGGCGGGACATGAAGTTTTCGACGAAAATCCATGGCAGATGGGACTGTGACAGGGCAACGTAACCTGCATCTTTCAACGCTGGTGCGGTCACTGTTTCGAATTCTTCCCATGTTACGGGCGGCGCAACACCAGCCGCTTCGAGCGCCTGCATGTTGTAATACATGATCGGCGAGGAGGAGTTGAACGGCATGCCGATCATTTTGCCATCGGCGTCAGCATAGAAGTAACGTACGCCAGAAATGTAATCTTCGATGTCGAAGTTTACGCCGTTAGCTTCCAGCAGGTCCTGAACCGGAATGGTTGCGCCTTGGGCTGCGATCACAGTGGCGGCGCCAGCGTCGAATACCTGCATGATATTGGGTTGTTCACCTGCACGGAACGCGGCAATGCCAGCTGTCAGAGTTTCTTCGTATGTGCCCTTGAATATCGGGGTGATGGTGTATTCGTCCTGGCTTACGTTGAAGCCTTCAGCGATTTCATTGACGGTTTCGCCAAGGGCGCCGCCCATTCCGTGCCACCATGTAATTTCGGTTTCGGCAAACGCCGTGCTCGCCAACATGCTAAGCGCAGCAGCTGTGCTTATCGCGATGTTCTTCATGATCGTACTCCGGTGTCATATGTTGCCCGCCCCATGGCGCGCATTCTGTTTTTTTGTGAGTGAAACGCTGCCCGATAACGGAAAAACCCCACTACAGCGGGGCCTGCGCCTCGCCTGACAGACATGCAGATCGTCTGCCCTGATCGCTCGCTAAAGGTGCTGCGTGACGGGAATGTGAAGGATTCATATGACTTTTGTGACAACAGCCCTGCGGCGCCAATCTTCATGGGACCGTTACATGAGTGTCATCGTAGCGTCACGAAACTCGCCGATTATCCGCGAGAGATTATTCACAATGGGGGAAACCAGAATGTCTTTCAGACTCATCAGCATGACGTCCGTCCTTGCAATGGCTGCGACGGGCGCACTTGCGGACATGAACTTCAACCGCATCGCCAGCTTTGCAACCTATGCAAACAACTCAGATCCAACGGCAGAATCATCTGCCGAGATCATCAGCGCATCTGGTGACGGTATGACGCTTGTCTATTCAGACAGCCCACTTGGTGTGATCGGCATGATCGACATCACAGACCCCGCCGCACCTGTTGCGAGGGGCAACATTGACGTCGGCGGCGAACCAACAGCGGTGTCCGTTTTGGGCGATATCGCCATGGCCGGCGTTAACACATCCGAGAGCTACACAGCGCCATTCGGTATGCTAAAAGCCTTCGACATTACAACCGGCGACGAAGTCGCGGCTTGTGATCTGGGCGGTCAGCCTGACAGCACTGCGATTGCCCCTGACGGCAGCTTCATCGTTGTCGCGATTGAAAATGAACGCGATGAAGATCTGGGCGACGGTGGCCTTGGCCAGATGCCCGGCGGCTTTGTTGTGACGTTCGATATTGTGGACGGGGTTCCGGCCTGTGACAGCATTGTGCAAATCGACGTTAGCGGCTTGGCCGACATTGGCCCGAACGATCCGGAGCCCGAGTTTGTGGATGTGAACGCAGATGGCGAAATCGTCGTTACGATGCAGGAAAACAACCACATCGTGGTAATGACCAAAGCGGGCGAGATCATCAATCACTTCTCTGCGGGTTCTGTCGATCTGACCGAAATCGACGCCACGGACGAACGGGGAGCATTGCTTTTCACCGAAACCCAAGAAGGCCGTTTGCGCGAGCCCGATGGCGTTCAGTGGATCGACGCCGACCACTTCGCTATGGCCAATGAGGGCGACATGGACGGCGGTGCCCGTGGCTGGACAATCTTCAACAAAGACGGCACCGAAGTCTATGAAGCCGGCAACACATATGAACATGCCATTATCCAACTGGGCCACTACCCTGACAAACGTTCGGATGCCAAAGGTGCGGAACCTGAGGGCATGGAGTTCGGAGTTTTCGACGGCACGCCCTACGTGTTTATTCTGGCCGAACGCGCATCGGCAGTCGGCGTTTATGACGTCAGCGACCCAGCCGCGCCGGTCTTGACGCAAATGCTGCCGTCCGGCATCGCACCCGAAGGCGCAATCTCGATCCCATCGCGTGGCTTGTTCATCACCGCCAACGAAGCAGACTTGATCGAAGATGGCGGCATCCGCAGCCACGTTATGATTTATGAATACCAAAACGCGCCCGCCGCTTATCCACAGCTGACATCTGCCGGTGCGGACGAGCTGATCGGTTGGGGCGCGATTTCGGGCATGGTCGCAGGGGAGGACGGCATCGTTTATGCTGTCAACGACAGCTTTTATGCATACCAGCCAACAATCTTTACGATCGACACCAACGTAACGCCCGCACAAATTACCCACGCTTTGCCTGTCACGCGTGGAGGGTTTGCGGCGCAAAAGCTGGACCTCGAAGGTCTCACGCTGGACGGCGAAGGCGGCTTCTGGCTGGCCTCTGAAGGGCGCACTGATCGCATGATCGCGCACGGCATCTACCACGTAGACAGCGATGGCGTGATCGACGAAGAAATCAGTCTGCCTGCCGAATTGCTGGCTGTCGAAAATCGGTTCGGTTTCGAAGGCATCACGCTGGTTGACGGCACCCTATGGATGGCGGTTCAACGTGAATGGGCTGACGATCCTGCCGATCACGTGAAACTGGTGGCCTACAATATCGCATCAGGTGAATGGGGCGCGGTTTTGTACCCAAAAGCCGTAGCTGATACGGGCTGGGTCGGTCTGTCCGAAATCGTGGCCCACAACGGCGACTTCTACGTTATCGAGCGCGACAACCAAATTGGCGCGAACACTGCGGTTAAGATGGTTTACCGCATCTCCGGCGACCAGATGGTGCCTGCGGCCCTTGGTGGTGAACTTCCGGTTGTGACAAAAGAAGCTGTGATGGATATGATCCCGGCGCTTCAGTCCAACAACGGCTATGTTGTCGACAAGGTCGAAGGTCTGGCGATCTTTGCAGATGGCTCGGCGTGGGCCAGCACTGACAACGATGGCGTTGATGACAGCTCAGGCGAGACCTTCTTCTGGTCTTTGGGAAATCTCTAAATCATTGGCCGTTTAAACAAAGCGGTGCGCAACGAAAATTGCGCACCGCCAGCACTTTTGCTCGGTCATATTAAGTAACCCGGCGGCTGCTTCACGAGTTGGAAATGCGGGTCACGCCAACTGCACATGCGCCGGATTTCAAGGCCCCGCCGAGCCGCAAGCGATAGTCACGATATACAAATGTGTCTTGATAACTAGAAACAGTTGAAGCCACAAATTGCCTTCGGTAATGATGCCAAATCATACCCCGCGCAGACCAACGGAATAGCAGCAAAGTCCGCACACCGACGTTTCAACCAACAAAATGCTGCGCTCTGCACGAATGGCCGCAATGACGGGCCGCACTGCAGCATTTTATATGGCGGCCAAGGTCCGGTTAGGGCCGTGAGCGACAGATGCTGCACCATGCACATTTCGACGTGAAGGGCGGAAACCGGACTTTCGCTGCGCCAGCAGCCCGATGACGACTAAACTCATAAAGCGGGCCTTTAGCAGGCCAAATCGTCAGTGGGAACGGGATGTTAAAACGTTAACTTTCTAGATCTGGAA
>JBLHNX010000081.1:0-9173 GCA_047622125.1 Paracoccaceae bacterium
CCGGCGCGCATGTGGTCCGGTTGGAACAGAATTATCGCTCCACGGGGCATATCTTGGGCGCTGCTGGCGGCGTGATTGACGCCAACAAAAACCGCCTTGGCAAAACGTTGTTCACGGACGGCGAAGACGGCGAACAGGTCCGTCTGATCGGTCATTGGGACGGCGAAGAAGAGGCCCGCTGGATCGGTGACGAGATCGAGGCACTGCAGCGCGGCACCCGCGGCCGTGATGCGATGGGCCTTGATAGTATGGCGATCCTCGTGCGTGCCAGCCACCAGATGCGCGCCTTCGAAGACCGTTTTCTGACCATTGGTCTGCCCTACCGCGTGATCGGCGGCCCGCGGTTTTACGAACGCATGGAAATCCGCGATGCCATGGCCTATTTCCGCCTTGCTGTCAGCCAAGACGATGATCTGGCCTTTGAACGGGTCGTGAATACCCCCAAGCGTGGCTTGGGAAAAGTAGCGTTGCAAACACTATATAAGACCTCCCATGACAATGGAGTCAGTCATGTGGAAGGCGCGCGCATTTGCGTCGAAGGCGAGTTGATCAAAGGTAAAGGCGGCGCGGCATTGGCCGAACTGGTGCAGGGGCTTGACCGCTGGGCGTTCCTTGTGGCCGAGCAGACCCGAATTCAGGAACAACGCATATTGATATTGGAGTTCATTCGCGACGAGACGGATCAAGAAAGAAGAGACGAGTTACAAAGTCAGCTGGAAGCATTGCCTGAAGAACAGCCACACACAGAGATTGCGGAAACTGCGCTCGATGAAAGCGGCTATACCGGCCACTGGCAAAACGACAAAACACCCGAAGCGCCGGGCCGTCTTGAAAACCTCAAGGAACTCGTCAAGGCCTTGGAAAACTTCGAAAATCTGCAAGGGTTCCTCGAACACGTCAGCCTGATCATGGACAACGAAACCGAAGAACAGGGCGAAAAGGTCAGCATCATGACGCTGCACGCTGCTAAGGGCCTCGAATTCCCCGCCGTGTTCTTGCCCGGTTGGGAGGACGGGCTGTTTCCGTCCCAGCGCAGCATGGATGAAACCCCAATGGTAATGGTTGACGGTAAGATGATTTCAAAAGGCCTCGAAGAGGAACGCCGCCTTGCCTATGTCGGCATCACGCGGGCCGAGGAAATTTGCACCATTTCATTTGCCGCCAACCGGCGTGTCTATGGCCAGTGGCAATCCGCGCTCCCCAGCCGTTTCATTGACGAACTGCCCGAACAACACGTCGAAGTCCTCACGCCACCGGGCCTTTACGGGGGGGGCTATGGCGCTGCAGCCCCGCAGCCCGTGCAATCACATCTGCACGACCGCGCCGCGAGCGCGAATGTCTACAATTCTCCCGGCTGGAAACGCCTGCAAGACCGCAGCCAGCAGCGCGGCATGTCCCAGCCGCGCGAATCCCGCAACGTGACGATTGATCTGGACGCGATATCGTCCTTCACCGTCGGCGACCGCGTGTTTCACCAGAAATTCGGCTACGGCGAGGTGATGGGCATAGAAGGCGATAAGCTTGAGATCGAATTTGACCGTGCCGGCAGCAAAAAAGTCATCGCGCGGTTTATCGTGGCGGCTGACAAAGCGAACGATGTGCCGTTCTAAGCCAGTCTGCCAAGTTTAATTTCGTGCCATTCAGGTCCAGATCGGAATCAGCGTGGCAACCAATGCCAGTGCCATTGTCCAGTTAAAGGCGCGCAATCGTGACGGCGTGGCCAGCCAGCGGCGCACCTGCGTGCCGCCCCAAGCCCAAAGCGACACAGAGGGCAAGTTGACCATTGCGAAAATTGCAGCGACCAGTGCCGCCCCCCACCAGCCCGATCCCTCGGGCGCGTAATAAGTCTGTGCGGTGATCGCCATATAGACCGCCTTGGGATTGACCCACTGGAACGCTGCTGCCTGTAAGAAGGTCAGCGGTTTGCCACCTGTTTTGGCATCTTTTGGCGCGGCGGCATTGGCGATTTTCCACGCCAGATACAGCAGATAGACCGAACAGATCACCAGCATCGCCTGCTTGATCACCGGATAGGCGTTAAACACCGCGATCAGCCCGATCCCCAGCAAAACCCCCATCAGCGCATGCCCCAGCGAAATCCCCAACATATGCGGGATCGTGCGGCGCACGCCAAAATTGGCACCTGACGCCATCAGCATCAGGTTGTTTGGGCCGGGGGTGAGCGAACTCACTCCGGCGAAAATGATCAGGGCAGAAAGAAGGTCAAATGTCATCTGCTTGGCATACGCAGGAAACACGACAAGAGGACAGCCCAAAACAAAAATGGCAACGCCCGGGAGGAGGTGGGCGTCGCCATTATTTGCGCGTGGCCGTTCAGGGAGGAGGTAGAACAGCCCGCCACGTTATGGGTGAGGCGGCGACATCGGGAGGAGGTGATGCCGCCGCTTCAGGTGTGATGTCCGGTCAGGGAGGAGGAAGACCGGGTCATCTTACTAAGTGCCATTCTGGGAGGAGGAGGCACCTAATATTGTGTCTTCAAGGCTCTGGGAGGAGGACCTTGAGGTATTTGGTGAGGCGGCGACATCGGGAGGAGGTGATGCCGCCGCTTCAGGTGTGATGGCCGGTCAGGGAGGAGGAAGACCGGGTCATCTTACTAAGTGCCATTCTGGGAGGAGGAGGCACTTAATATTGTGTTTTCAAGGCTCTGGGAGGAGGACCTTGAGGTATTCGGTGAGGCGGCGACATCGGGAGGAGGTGATGCCGCCGCTTCAGGTGTGATGGCCGGTTAGGGAGGAGGAAAACCAGACCATCGGATTAAGCGCGCCCTAAAGGGAGGAGACGGGAGCGCTTAAAATCTTGAATTACTTGCCGTAAGCAGTCTCGAGTGCGAGCGAACGGATGTTTGCGCGGCAAAGACCAAGATCAGCCAATTCGCGATCACTAAGGTCGTACAATTCTTTCATTGTCGCGCGATACATGCTGAATTTTGCATAACGGGTTGCCAGCGTTTCGCGCAGGGCAGCGATGCGGCTAAAGTCAAAACCGGCGACGCGGATATTGGAAGCGTGTGCCATTGTGTTATCTCTCTTCTATTGTGTGCTGCGCATTGGCAGCCTGTGTGTTGCGGGCGTTTCCCGCTCCAAGCGATGTTAGCGCTCTCGTGAACCATAAATAGGTAAATGCTGCAGGTGCACAATAGGTCGTTTCAACAATGCTGCTATGCAGCATGCGCATAGGAAAATGACTGCATTATCAGCATCTTGGTTAATTCTTGGGCGTTGACCTAGCGTCGCCTTGAACTTTGCTGCAAGGATAGCACATGGTGATGCAAGACTAAGCAGTTCAAAAACTCTGGAGGCCGAAATGGCTGTTACCCCTGCCGACATACACGCCGCGCTGGCGCGCATTACATTGCCTGACGGTGGCGATCTTATGTCGCGTGACTTGCTGCGTGCCCTCAATATCGAAGGGCAGGCGGTCCGATTCGTGATCGAAGCCGCAACGCCGCAAGATGCGCAACGCATGGAGCCGGTGCGCGCAGCCGCCCAAGCTGCCGTTGCAGCACTTGCCGGCGTGGATACAGTATCAGTCATCCTGACGGCCCACGGCCCCGCTGCTAAACCTGCTGCGCCACCCAGCCTGAAAATCGGCGGTCATCCTAAACCACAAGCTGGCCCCGAACGGATCGCGGGCGTGGACCGGATTATCGCGATTGGGTCTGGCAAGGGTGGTGTCGGCAAATCAACCGTGTCATCCAACCTTGCCGTGGCGCTTGCGCGCGAAGGGCGGCGCGTGGGTCTGCTTGACGCTGATATATACGGACCAAGCCAGCCGCGCATGATGGGCGCGAACAAGCGCCCTGCCTCGCCTGACGGTAAAACGATCATTCCCTTGCAGGCACATGGCGTCACGTTGATGTCGATCGGCCTGATGCTTGATCCGGCCAAGGCCGTGGTCTGGCGTGGGCCGATGCTGATGGGCGCGCTGCAACAGATGTTGACCCAAGTAGAGTGGGGCGAGTTGGATGTTCTCATCGTCGATTTGCCGCCCGGAACCGGCGATGTGCAGCTGACCCTGTGTCAGAAAACCCACCTGACAGGCGCGATTGTCGTCAGCACGCCGCAGGACGTGGCCTTGTTGGATGCGCGCAAGGCGCTGGATATGTTCAACACGCTGAAAACCCCCGTGCTGGGCCTGATCGAAAATATGTCCACATATATATGTCCCAATTGCGGGCACGAGGCCCATCTGTTCGGCCATGGGGGCGTTGCCCGCGAGGCCGAAGCGATTGGCGTGCCGTTCCTTGGAGCGCTGCCGATTGATCTGGATACGCGACTGGCAGGCGACGCAGGCGTGCCGATTGCCGCCGGAGACTCTGCGATGGCCGATGCCTACCGCGATCTGGCGAAACGACTGATTGCGGGCGGGATCGGCTAAACCCCAAATCTTGCGGCACGGAATGCGGGGCGGGCAGGTTTGTCCGCCCTTTTTGCATTTATGGGAAACTCTGGAACCATTCCGTGACATGAGAATCACAGGCCCGCGATTCTTTGGAATCGCCGGATTTTGGCATGGGAATACGAAAATTACTCCGCTAGATCTGGCGTCACATAGTAAAATTCAGGCTTAAGTGGAAAAAATTTCGGGAAAATATGGAACTTTCTGCTCCAGCAGTCAAAATACCATATGTTGTGTTGTTTTTGGTAGGTTGTGCCACAATTCGCGTCATAAGTTGACTTTTACCTACTAGGGCTTGTGTTGATGGGGCGTCGAAAACAACATATGGACCATGAATTCCCAAAAAAACCTTTGCTTCCCACGGTTTCCCATGGCACAAACTTCATACGGTAGACGGGCAGACAATACGGGGCACCAAACGACCCCACCGACCGCAAGGTCAGGTTTCATACAGGCACCCATACACCGAACAAAGAGATCCGGCGCGCGAGCGAGCAGACATCCCCCCAGGTGGCGCGCGCAGCTGGACACTCCCGGAAACGGGACGAGGGCGGCGGATTGATCAGTGGCAGCAGATCAATCCGCCGTTTCCTTTCCAAACACAGATTTTTTCGGGGGAAAGTAGAGAGGCCGCGGGACAGTGGTTCTTAGTTTCAGAGGCGAATTCAACCAAAAGGTTGACGGTAAGGGGCGCATGTCGATCCCTGCTGATTTTCGCGCTGTGCTTACTGACGGCGACCCGCGCTGCCCCGAAATCCCCAATCCCCGCATGGTTGTTTTGCACGGCCCCCACCTTAAGAATTGCCTACACGCTTATACGATCGACGCCATGGCCGAGATCGAGGCGGGCATCCGTAAACTGCCGCGTGGCAGTACCGAACGTAAACGCGCAAGCCGGATGATCCTTGGCAAGTCGTGGGACACCGAAGTTGATAAAGACGGGCGCATCGTGTTGCCCCAACGCCTGCGTCAGCAAATCGGCCTTTCCACAGAATCCGTCATGGTCGCTATGGGCGACTATTTCGAGATTTGGAACGCCGACACTTATGACGCGATTGAAAATGCCGAAACAGATGCTTGGTTGGCTGAATTGCCCGATGACTTTGATCCGCTCAGCCTGATTGACGGGCCGGACGGCCCAGCTAAAGGATAATCCGATGTCGGCTGCCACCAAGACATCACATCCCGCCCCCCACATTCCCGTGCTTTTGCGCCCGATCATCAAGGCTGTATCGCCGCTTTCGGGTGTCTGGCTGGATGGCACGTTCGGCGCTGGCAGCTATACGCGCGCGCTGCTCGATAGTGGTGCCGACAAGGTTATCGCCGTTGATCGTGATCCGCTCGCGTTTGAAATGGCGGCCCCTTGGGCTGGTGAATACGGTGATCGTCTGGAAATGGTGCAGGGCACGTTTTCCAAGCTGGATGACTATGGCACAGACCTTGATGGCGTGGTTCTGGACCTTGGGGTCAGCTCGATGCAGCTTGATTTGGCCGAACGCGGCTTTTCGTTCATGAGGGACGGTCCGCTGGACATGCGCATGTCGCAAGACGGCCCATCTGCCGCCGATATCGTCAATACCTACGACGAAGAAGACATTGCCGACATTCTGTTTCGCTATGGCGAAGAACGCGCGAGTCGGCGCATCGCGGCGGCGTTCATCCGCGCCCGCAATGAAGCCCCGATCACAACCACAGGCAAGCTGGCAAGGCTGGTCGAGGGCTGTTTGCCCCGCGCCAAAAAGGGCCAAAGCCACCCCGCGACCCGCAGCTTTCAAGCGCTGCGGATTGCCGTAAATGACGAGTATGGCGAGTTAGCAACCGGATTACTGGCCGCCGAACGCGCGTTGCGTGCTGGTGGCCTTTTGGCCGTCGTGACCTTTCACAGCGTCGAGGACCGCATGGTGAAACGGTTTCTTCAGGCCCGTTCTGGCGGGGGTGGTAACGCCAATCGTTATGCCCCCGTCGTTGAGCGCGAGGCACCCGCGTTCGAGATCATCAACCGCAAGGCCATCGGCCCTGACGAAGAAGAACTGGCGGAAAACCCTCGCTCGCGGTCTGCAAAACTGCGCGTCGCACGCCGCACAGATGCACCCGCAGGCGAGGTAAGCCGCGCCGATCTCGGCATGCCGATGCTAAAGGGAGACCGCTAATGCGCGGGTTTCTTTTCGTTTTTTCTATTCTTGGCGTCATGGGGCTCGCGTTTTGGGCCTATCAGGAAAACTATCGCACCCAGCAATCCCTTGGCGAGGTGCGCCAATTGCACAGTAATATCGGGGCCGCCCATCAACGTCTAAACGTGTTGAAGGCGGAGTGGGCCTATTTGAACCGCCCCGATCGTTTGCGCGATCTGGCAGAACTGAATTTTGACCGTCTGGGCCTTTTGCCCCTGATGCCCGACGCCTTTGGGCGGATCGACCAAGTGGAATATCCGATCTTGCCGCTTGGTCCGATCTTGGGGTCCATCGAAGTCAGCAGCGACAACGCGCCTCAGGAGGATGAACTGTGATCCGCACGCCGCTGCGCCCGCTTGCCCGTATTCTTAAGGCCCGCGCGAACGGGGAAAACCCCGACGCGATCCAAGCCGAAAACCTGCGCTTGCGTCACGAAGACATGCGCGACTCTGCCCGAAACCGCGCCGAGGGGCGGTTGCTGGTGCTGGGGGCGATGTTTTTCTGCGCCTTTCTAGTTGTCGGTTTGCGGATGGGCGCACTTGCATCATCGGTCCCCGAAGAGCCGCGCGTTGCCGCCAGTGGCAACCCGATCATTGGGCAACGCGCTGATATTGTTGATAGAAACGGGCGTATTCTTGCGACTAATCTGGAAACGCATTCGCTTTATGCGCAGATCCCCGACATGGTGGACCCTGAACGCGCCGCCATCGAACTGGCGGCCATTTTCCCCGAACTAGACGCAGACGACCTGTTGAAGGATTTCACAGGTGAGCGTCGATTCCTGTGGATTCGCCGCCAGATCAGCCCCGAACAAATGCAGGCCGTGCACGATATCGGTGATCCCGGCCTGCTGTTTGGCCCGCGTGAAATGCGCCTTTACCCCAATGGGTCCGTCGCTGCACATATCCTTGGTGGCGCATCTTACGGACGCGAAGGCGTGCATTCCGCCGAAGTGATCGGTGTGGCCGGCATCGAACGCGCCTTTGATGATTTCCTGCGTGATCCCGGCAACGAAGGTCGCCCGCTTGAACTGTCCATCGATCTAACAGTGCAGGCCGCGTCCGAACGTGTGCTTCAGGGTGGCATGATGCTGATGAGCGCCAAAGGTGCGGCATCGGTCTTGATGGATGTGCGCACAGGCGAGATTATTTCCATGGTGTCGCTGCCCGATTTTGACCCCAATGATCGCCCGCAGGTTTTGCTGGAGGGCGATCAATCCGACAGCCCGCTGTTTAACCGCGCGGTGCAGGGGGTTTACGAACTGGGATCGACGTTCAAGATTTTCGCGGTAGCGCAAGCGATTGACCTTGGGTTGATCGACGCCACCACGATGATCGACACACGCGGCCCACTGCAATGGGGCCGCCACCGGATCCGCGATTTCCATGATTATGGTGCGCAGCTTTCAGCGACCGAGGTGATCGTGCAGTCTTCCAATATCGGCACGGCGCGTATTGCGATGATGATCGGCATTCAGCGACAGCGCGATTTTCTTGACAGCCTTGGCCTGCTGGCCGCGACCCCTGTGGAATTGTCTGAAGCCCACAGTGGTGCGCCACTTTTGCCGCCCAACTGGTCCGAACTGTCAACGATGACAATTTCCTATGGCCACGGCTTGGCCACGTCACCACTTCATCTGGCGGCGGCCTATTCCAGCATCGTGAATGGCGGCACTTTGGTGCGCCCGACATTGCTGCGTCAGGACAGGCCGCAATTCGGCCCGCGTATCCTGAGCGAGAACGTATCGCGCATCGCCGTTGATATGCTGCGCGCGGTTGTGACAAGCGGGACTGCATCCTTTGGCGAGGTTCCGGGCTATCAAGTTGGCGGCAAGACCGGCACCGCAGACAAGCCACGCGAAAGCGGCGGCGGTTACTATGACGACAAGGTCATCGCGACATTTGCCAGCGTCTTTCCTGCTGATGACCCGCAATACGTGCTGATCGTTACCTTGGACGAACCCACTGTGGATGCCCTGGGCGAGGCTCGCCGTACCGCAGGGTGGACAGCCGTTCCCGTCGCCGCAGAAATGATCCGCCGCGTCGCACCATTGCTGGGAATGCGACCAGACGTTGAAACCGCCACGCCAGTAGGTGTAACACTCACCTCAAACTAAGGTCGGAACACAGCAGGTATCATGGGCAATCGTGCGGCACCGGATCACAAAACGTCATCACTGGCCGCTTTGGGCCTGACCGCAAGGGCAGGGCGTGAGGCGCTGATCACTGGCTTGACGGTTGATAGCCGCGAAGTTCGCGAGGGCGTGATGTTCGCCGCTCTTCCCGGCGCGCGTGTGCATGGCGGTGAATTTATCAAATTCGCGTTGCAGATGGGTGCGGGCGCGATCCTTACGGACGTGCAGGGTGCGCAAATTGCCGCCCAAGACCTTGCCGCGAGTGACGCCGCCCTGATTGTCGCGCAAGACCCGCGTCAGGCATTGGCGCAAACCGCCTCGCTTTGGTTTGGTCCGCATCCCGACACGGTGATTGCTGTCACAGGCACCAACGGCAAGACTTCGGTCAGCACATTCGCCCGCCAGATCTGGATCGAAATGGGGTTGAACGCCGTCAATCTTGGCACGAC
>JBLHNX010000082.1:0-9110 GCA_047622125.1 Paracoccaceae bacterium
CGCAAACCACGCGATGGGAAACAACACCAGCAGGCACAGGTTGGCATAGCGCAGGGCAGTCATCATCGGCGAGGCCTTTCTTGTGGGTGCGATCTATGTGGCGGCGCTTGCGGTGGGGTGCAAGGGGTGCGTGGCTGCGGCCATCAGCGCAGGGCGGCGATTGGCCCGTCGGCGCGGCCATGGATGAACTGCTGCACGTAAGGATCGTCGGTTGTGTCGAGTTCGCTGATCGGGCCACACCAGCGGACCTTGCCCGCGTGCAGCATTGCCACCTGATCGGCGATTGCGCGCGCAGAGGTCATGTCATGGGTGATCGTCACGGCAGTTGCGCCCATTTCAGTGACGATTTCGCGGATCAGATCGTTGATGACACCCGCCATAATAGGATCAAGTCCTGTGGTGGGTTCATCGAAAAAGATAATTTCGGGATCGGCGGCAATGGCACGGGCAAGGCCGACACGTTTTTGCATGCCGCCCGAAAGCTCGGCGGGCAGGCGGTCGGCGACGTCTTTGTCCAATCCCACACGGCGGAGCTTCTCGATGGCAATAGCGCGGGCCTCGTCCAAGGGACGTTTCAGCGATCCACGCAGCAGACGAAAAGCGACGTTTTGCCAGACTGGCAGGCTGTCAAACAGCGCGCCGCCTTGGAACAGCATGCCGAAACGCGCCAGAAACGCATCACGGTCGGCGCGGGTCACATCCTGACCATCGACTTCGATTTTGCCGCCGTCGGGTTTGACCAGCCCCAGCACCGATTTGATCAACACCGATTTGCCGGTGCCGGACCCACCGATCACTACCATGCTTTGGCCCTTGGGCACATGCAGGGATGCCCCGCGCAAAACGTGGTTGTCGCCAAAGGATTTATGAACGTCGGTGAGGCGGATCATACTGAGAAAAACGCCTCTGTCAGAAGGAAGTTCGCCGCGAGGATCAGCACGGCAGCAGCCACAACTGATCCTTTGGTGGCGCGGCCCACGCCCATCGCGCCGCGCTCTGACTGCATGCCGTAATAACAGCCCATCAGGGCGGCGATGAACCCGAACACAGCACCTTTGGTCAGCGATGACACCACATCGCGCACCTCAAGGAAATCGGCGGTGTTTTGCAGATAGGCGGCGGCATTAAAGCCGAGCCGCTGCGTACCGACGACATAACCTCCAAAAATACCAATCACATCGCCGACGCCAACCAGAAGGGGCATGACGAGCGTTGCCGCCAGAACACGCGGCAAGGTCAGGTATTTCATTGGATGGGTCGAAAGTGTGACCAGTGCGTCGATCTGTTCGGTTACTTTCATCGTGGCGATTTCGGCGGCGATGGAAGACGTCACACGCGCGGCGATCATTAAGCCAACCAGCACAGGGCCAAGCTCGCGCACCATGCCGATGGCGACGATTTGTGGCACGACGGCCTCGGCGCTAAAGCGCGCGCCGCCTGCGTAGATTTGCAAGGCCAGCGCGCCGCCCGTGAAAAATGCCGTCAGACCCACAACGGGCAGGGAGAAATAGCCGATCTGTAGCAGCGCCTGCCCGAATTCGCGCGGATAAAACGGCGGACGGACAAGGTGGCTGATCGTTTGGGCAGTGAAAATAGCAACCCGCCCGATTGCCGCAAACAGCGCCAGCACAGCCGCGCCAAGAGAGGCGACAAATCGCATCATCTTTCCGCATACCGACGCTGGTAACGCGGCCCCAGTGACGTGAGGATTTCGTAGCCGATCGTGCCGGCAAGTGCGGCCAGATCATCGACGGTTTGAGTGGCGCTCAACAAGGACAGAGTCTGGGGCGTTTCGCCCAGATCAGTCACATCAACCGTCAGTAAGTCCATTGATACACGGCCCACCAGCGGGCAGGGTTGGTCGCCATGCCAGAGTGTCACGTTGCCCGACAGCGCGCGCAGGATGCCATCGGCGTATCCGGCTGCAAGCGTCGCGATGCGGCTGTCGCGTTGGGCGGTCCATGAGTTGGAATAACCAACGGTCTCGCCCGCCTCGATGTTGCGAATTTGCACGACGGGCAAGTCGAGATGGGCCACGGCACGGGCATCGTCAAACGGCGCACCGCCATAAAGGCCAATACCGGGGCGCGTGATGTCAAAATGATAGTCCGGCCCCAACAAGATACCCCCCGTCGCCGCCAAAGAGCGCGGCACGGCAATGCCGTCTGTCATCAGGTGAAACTGCGCCAGTTGTTGCGCGTTCATCGGGTGGTCGGGATCGTCAGCGCAGGCCAGATGCGACATCACCAGCATTGGCCCCGCACTTATCGCCACTTCGGCGATCGCGGCCCATTCGCCGATCTCCATGCCCAGACGGTTCATGCCGGTATCAAGCTGAATGCCGAACGGATGGCCGGGCAGGCTTTCGAAATGCCGCGTCACCTGTCCGATGGTATTAAGCATCGGCGTCAGCATCAGATCGCTAATCATATCGGTATCGCCGCGCATATGGCCGCTGAAAACGCAAACTTGCGGACCAGGACCAAGGGCTTGGCGCACGGTCGCGCCTTCTTGGGCTGCCGCGACGAAAAACGTGCGGGCACCCGCCTTGGCCAAAGCGCGTGCCACTTTCGCAGCCCCAAGGCCATAGCCATCGGCCTTGACCACGGCGGCAGTTTCACTAACCGTCAGCGCATCAAGTGCGCGCCAGTTCGCCACGAGGGCATCAACATCTACTGTAAGGGAACCTGTGCTCATGGGGTTCGTTTTGACAGGCGGGCGGGCAGGGTCAAGCGCAAAGACCTAACGGCAGGTCGGTGTGGCGGGGCAGGCGGTGGTGCGAAAGCGGGTCAGCAGCGCAATGATTTCGGGCGTATCACCCATGGCGGCGTCCGTGGCGCACAGATAATCACCATGCGGGGCGAGTTCATCAAGAAACACCGCCTCCCATCCGCTGTCGGCATCAAGGGTCAGTTCGGCGGAATACAGCAGATGATCGACAAAGGCCGCGTAGGCACCTGCCTGATTTGACACAAGCATTTCGCAGCCGTCGTCGGGCGCGGCAAAGGCGGGGTTCGCGACCGCAAGTGCCAGATGCCCACGATAGGATTCGCGCGCCGCCGCCTCGAGTTGCAGACGATCCGCGCTGTCCAGCTGGACCTTGATGCCGATCAGCGCGGCGACCGCAACAATGGCCGTAAGGGCCGCTGCGATTGCCTCAATACTGGGCGCATGTTTGCCAAGCCAGCCCATCACGCGGGCATTTGTTGCGTGGCGCAGTGGATGCCGCCACCCATTTCGCCCAAGGGATCGACGTTGAGCGTGATGATTTCGCGCCCGGGATAGTGGCGGCGCAGGGCGTCCACGGCGATGGCATCGGTTTCAGGGTCGCCAAACTGCGCGGCGATCACACCGCCGTTGCAGACGTAGTAGTTGGCATAGGAGGCGACGAAATCAATGCTGCGCACGCGGCGGCGGGTCGGTTCGGGGATCACCTCGACCTGTAGGCCAGCGGCGACCAAAGCGTCATGGGTATCAAGGGCGGCCACATGGAACGGATCGGCCATATCGGGCGCGTTGGGGAGGTTGATCAGCACGCGGTTGCGTCCGGTAAAGCGCGCAAGGCTGTCAATGTGATAATCGGTGATGTCTTCGCCATAAACGCCTGTCGTCCAGATCATTTTACTGGCACCATAAGCGCTTAGCAGGTGTTCTTCGATCTGCGAACGGTTCATGCCGGGGTTGCGGTTGTCATTCCCCCAACTGCTTTCGTGCGCAACCAGCGTGCCGTGGCCATCGTGTTCGACGCCGCCCGCCTCGCCATGCAATCCACTTGCGTGCAGCGGCAACCCCAGACGGCGCGCGACCTCGGCGGCTATCTGGCTGTCGCGGGTGTTGACCTGCTTTTCGCCCCAGCCGTTGAACTGGATATTGCTGACGACAAGCGATCCATCGCGGCCTTTGGCAAAGAGCGGGCCAGCATCGCGGCACCACAGATCTTCGGTCGGGATGTCCCATAACTCAACATTCGACGCCAGTTTGACGCGCGCGCCTGCGTGATCATCAGCGTGGGCCAGCATTGTAACGGGCTCGAACTGCGCAATCGCGTTGGCCACATCGGCGATGGTCTGCTGCGTCATGTCCAGAAACACGCCGTCAGGGTGAACGCGCCGGTTCACGGGCCACTGCATGAAGGTGCGCTGGTGGCGGTCTTCTTCGGCGGGGACATGGAAACCGGCAGGCATGGCGGCAAGTGGTGCGCCCGTCATGGCGACACCAGCGGCCGCACTGCCCATTTGTAATAATCGACGTCGTTGCAAAACCGCGTCCCTTTCATTCCCGCTATTCCGGCAGGGGTGTAGTGAGGTTGTAGTCTGCCCGCTCCTGCGGTGTCAGCAGGTATATCTCGTCGGGTGGGGTGGACATGGCGGGTTGCATGATGCGCAAATCGACGCCCATGTCGTAGAAATAGCCGATGACTTTGGCCTGACCGCGCTGGATATTATCGACTGCCAAAAAGGCAGGGAGCACGGTGTTTTCGCCAAAATAGCTTTGATGCACCCCGAGCCATGCATCGTCATCGGCAATCCGTGTGGTGCCGGCGGCAAATAGTAACGGGCAGGCCGAGAGGCAAATATCGCTTGCTGTCAGCTGGGTGGTGACATCGAGGATGCGCAGGTCGCGCCCGATTTCCAACGCATCCATAACCGACCCGCCGGGACTGTTGAGGAATACAATCTTGGGGGCGTCACGGCTGGCCAGCGCGTCGGCAAAACGGCCTGCGTCCCCTTCTGCGATTCGGCCCGTTAGGGTCAGGGCGGGCGCGCCTTCCCATGTGGTAAATTGAAACGCGAGCCGGTCGGGCATGTCGGTATTAGCCGGGATCGGGCGGCTGCCGGGATTGGGCGTTCGCGCGGGCAGATCGCGCGGCGTGTAACGGCGGGTTTGATCGCCCGGACTGGCGGGTTGAGTCAGATCAGGGGCGTTTGACGGCGAGATCAGATTACCAAGGCTTGGCAATAGATCCGCACCAAACACGATCACGGCAATAGCCAGTTGCACGACCAATACGGCTTGGATGATCCTCTTGGCTTGAAACGGCTTATCAGCGGGTAAATCCGGTGGCGCGGTCATGTGTCGGCGGGCTTGTCTGGTGGCGGCGCGGGCGGAGCGGGTGGTGCGCGGCGTTCCAACACACCTTCAACATCGCGTAGGGCGACGATTGCGGTGCGCAATTCGGCCAGTGTCATCAGATCTTCGTTAGCGGCCCCTTCGCGGCCTGACCGGATCGCTGCTTGGGTGACCATAACGATGAACACCAGCACGGCGGGCAACAGATCAATCGCGATTGCGCCTGCCCAACTGGGCACAAAATTTTCGGCATAGCGTATCACTGCATCTGCGGTGGAAATCGGCGTGTAAGTAATTTCAGAAGGCGGTGCCATATCCAGCACACCCTGTGCCGCGATCTGGAGCGTATCGGCGCGCTGGCCCAGGACCGTCAGCACCGATGTGATCGTGGCTTGTTGGTCTTGGCGGTTGGAATCAGTGCTGCCGTCTAGCTGAGGCAACACAACGGACGCCGACAGGTCTTGGGCTGCGCGGCCCACAAGTGGCGCGACGGACAGTTGACGCAGTTGCGTAATGATATTGGCGAGCCGAACGGCATCTTCGGAAAATTGCACTGATCGGGCCTCGACGGGACCGGGTTCCACGGTCAGGGCGCGCATCCGGCTGAGGATGGCGTTGCCCTCGTCAAAGGCGGCGTCGACAAGTGGTTGTTGGCTGGCGATCTGTTCTTCTAGCCCAACCAGTTCGTCTGATTTCTGACGCAAAAGCCGGAACACTGCGCCTTGTCCGGCGATGCCCGATAGTTGGCCTGTGGCTTCTTGCTCGCTTAGGTCTTCAAAGCTTTGGCGCACGCGGGCGACGTCACGTTCTAATCCTTGGCCGGCGACAGCGATGCTATTGGCGCGCTCTAGCGCGCCTTGATAATCCTGCACCGTTTTCGCCAGATGCTGTTCCACTGCGGCGGCACCCGCCAATGCGGCAGCATTCAGCCACGATGACATGGCAATAATCGCACAACTGCCCAAAAGCATCGACGCCAACAAACCAATCCGCGCACCTGCCGTGCGCACCGCAGGCAAGAGCCGCATAAGGTAGGACCAGAACACGAAGATCGCGACCGAAACGGCAACGGAATAGGCCATCGCTGCGAAAAAGCTGAGCGCGCCGGTGTCATCAAGGAGGGAGGAAACACCCAGATAGGTGTAAATGCCAGATGCCACGGCCAAAATCCCCAGCGCGGTGCCGGTGATCGTATCAAGCCATTCGAGGTGGGTTTCCAGCTCGCGGGCGTAGCGCACACCGCGTTCTTGGGCGGCGGACGTGCGGGGGGCTTGATCGTCGGTCATAGGGTTCTCCGGCAGGGTCGCGACAGTCTAGGGGGCACTCGGCCAGATGCAATCTGATCGCGTCAATAATTACCGCCGCCGGCGTCCTGCTGCCAAGGTTTGACAAGATTGCCAAAGCGGGTGAACTGCGCCTCGAAGGACAGCTCGAACGTGCCGATTGGGCCGTGACGCTGTTTGCCGATGATAACTTCGGCCTTGCCGTGCAGGCGGTCCATCTCTTCTTGCCAGATCGCGACTTTGTCCAACTCGTGATCGGCAGGCTTTTCGCGCTCTTTGTAGTATTCGCCGCGATAGACGAACATGACCACATCGGCGTCTTGCTCGATTGAGCCTGATTCACGCAGATCAGAGAGCTGAGGGCGCTTGTCTTCGCGGCTTTCGACCTGACGCGACAGCTGTGACAGAGCGAGCACTGGGATCTGTAATTCCTTGGCAATCGCCTTGAGTCCCATGGAAATCTCGCCGATTTCCTGCACGCGGTTTTCCGAGGTGCCGCGCACCAGCTGAAGGTAGTCGACGATCAGCAGGTCAAGCCCGTGGGTGCGTTTGAGACGACGCGCGCGGGCGGCCAATTGGCTGATCGGGATTGCGGCGGTGTCGTCGATAAACAACGGGCAGGATTCAAGTGATTTGGCAGCATCGACAAAGCGGCGAAATTCGACCTCGTCCATGTCGCCCTGACGGATTTTATGGCTCGAAATTTCTGAGGCTTCGGCAAGGATACGGCCCGCCAGTTGTTCGGCACTCATCTCGAGGCTGAAAAAGCCGACAACGCCGCCATCTACCGCCCCTTCGGTGCCATCTTGCAACTTGCCCTTCTTATAGGCCTTGGCCACGTTATAGGCGATGTTGGTGGCCAGTGATGTCTTGCCCATCGACGGGCGGCCCGCCAAAATCAGAAGGTCGGATTTGTGCAAACCGCCCAGCATCCGATCCATATCTGTAAGGTCGGTCGCAACGCCTGCAAGGCCGCCCTCGCGCTGATAAGCGGCGTTGGCCATGTTCACGGCGTCTGTTACCGCCTTGAGAAAGCTTTGAAATCCGCTCTCTGTGGTGCCCTGTTCGGCCAGACGATAAAGCTCTTGTTCGGCCTCGACGATCTGTTCGCGCGGCTCGCTGTCGATATCGACGGTCGCGGCCTTGGCGGCGATGTCGCGGCCCACTTGGATGAGTTCACGGCGCACCGAAAAGTCATAGATCATCTGCGCGTAGTCACGCACCGCAAAGGCGGAAATCGCGGCACCCGCAAGGCGCGCGAGGTAAGCCGGCCCGCCAAGTTCCTTCAGCCCTTCGTCGTCCTCGAGGAAAGCCTTGAGCGTGACGGGCGAGGCAAGGTTGTTCTTGGCGATCCGGCTGGCAGCAATTTCAAAAATACGCGCATGCACGGGATCATAGAAATGGCGCGGGCCAATGATGCTGGCGATGCGGTCAAAGATATCGTTGTTGGTCAGGATCGCGCCCAGCAATTGCTGTTCAGCCTCGATCGAGTGGGGCATGGCATCCACGTTCGCGCCTTCGACTCCGGTCGCGTTGAATGTGGTGATCTCGTTCATACTGCCCTCGTTTTGGTCGATGTCCCGCTTGGCGTTCGGGATACATTGCCGATGCGGCGGGGGCAAAATGTATCTTTCTGTGGATAGCTTTGCGTCGACCGCTAAGGTCCAGATATTGCGCCGAACGTCACAGTTCTGTCAACATCTGGGATAAAGCGGCAAATTTGCATGCCGAAAAGTTTGGTCGATTTATCGACTTACCCGTTACGTGCGCCGCTCCATCCGGCGGGATCGTTCAGATACGATTCGACTTCGGTCAATGTTTCGGGCGTGAACGACCCCTGCGCCTTGGCCTCGGCGAGAACGTCCCACCATGTGCACAGATGCAGCAGTTTCACACCATGATCGCCGAGCGTTTTTTCCACGCCGTCAAAGATGCCGTAGTAGAAAATCACTGCCGTCGCGTTGCAGGTCGCGCCGGTTTCGCGGATCGCATCAACAAACGACAGTTTGCTGCCGCCATCAGTCGTCAAATCCTCGACCAGCAGCACGCGCTGACCTTCGGTCATCACACCCTCAATCCGGGCGTTGCGCCCGTAGCCCTTTGGTTTTTTGCGCACATAGGTCATCGGCAGGGCCATGCGTTCGGCGACCAGCGCACCAAACGGAATACCCGCGGTTTCGCCGCCAGCGATATTATCAAAAGCTTCGAACCCGCATTCACGCATCACGGTGACAGTCAGGAAATCCATCAGGGTCGTGCGAATACGTGGAAACGAGATCAGCTTGCGACAATCAATATAGGTCGGTGCCTGCTTGCCGCTGGCGTGGGTGAACGGTTCGTCTGCGTTGAACGAGATCGCCTCGATTTCAAGCAGCATGCGCGCGGTCAGGCGGGCCATTTCTTCTTTGGGCGGAAAGGAGGTAGGGATCATAAGTGCGGGGTCCTGTGGCGTCAGGTTTCAACGTGCCAATGCAGCGGAAAACCGGGATTGAAAAGCGTGACAGGGCCTTCGCCCGTGTCGATGTGAGTGGGGTAATCAACCGGCGTGCCGCGCACGAGGGTGATGGTATCCTCGGATGGTGGCAGGCCGTAAAACCCCGGACCATTCAGTGAAGAAAACGCTTCGAGTTGTGACAATTTACGCGCCACATCAAAGACTTCGGCCAAGCACGACATGGTATTAGTGGCCGAAAAGATGCCCGCGCAACCACATTCTTGCAGTTTGCGTGCATCCGTGTGCGGCGCTGAATCCGTGCC
>JBLHNX010000083.1:0-9025 GCA_047622125.1 Paracoccaceae bacterium
CTTGAGCGTGGTGTGGACCCTGAACAGCTTGAGCGTATCCGGACGCAGTTTCGTGCTGCCGAGGTTTACGCTCGCGACAATGTCGAGGGGATCGCAAACCGCTATGGGGCGGCCCTGACGCAGGGGCTGACCGTGCAGGACGTGCAGGACTGGCCCGAAATTTTGCAGGCTGTGACTGCCGAAGATATCATCGCCATCGCCACCCAAGTTCTTGATCGCCGCCAGTCCGTCACGGGCTGGATCGTTCCCAACCGCGAGGCATTAGCCCAATGATCCGTTTCCTATTTGCCGCAACCTTGTCCGTGTTTGCCGCCTCAGCGCATGCCGAAGTCGAGATTCGCGAAGTGACGTCGCCCGGTGGGATCAACGCATGGCTGGTCGAAGATCATGAAATCCCGTTCCTTGCGCTAGAGATACAGATCAAAGGCGGTGCGTCCCTGGATTTGCCTGGTGCGCGCGGGGCGGTCAACCTGATGACGGGACTGCTTGAAGAGGGGTCAGGCGACATGGATGCGCGGACCTTTCAAGCGACCCGCGAGGGCCTTGCGGCGTCGTTTGGATTTGATGTCTATGACGACAGTTTTTCCGTATCGGCCCGCGTTCTTAGTGAAAACCGAGACGAGGCTTTGGCTTTGTTGCGCGACGCACTTGTGAACCCAACCTTTGACGAAGACGCCGTGGAACGCGTGCGTGCGCAGGTTTTGTCAATTATCGCAAGCGATGAAAAGAACCCCAATCGTCTGGCCAGTGCGGCCTTTGATCTGGCGGCGTTTGGCGATCACCCCTATGGGTCGTCGCTGAATGGAACCGTTGAAAGTGTCGGTGCACTGACCCGCGAAGACCTGATTGCCGCGCACCAGAATGTTGTGACGCGCGACCGGATTTATGTAGGTGCCGTCGGTGATATAACCGCCGCGGAATTGGGCACGTTGCTTGACGATCTGCTGGGCGACCTGCCCGAAACCAGTGCGCCCCTGCCGCCCGATGTACCCTTTGGCCTTGGCGGCGGTATAACGGTCGTGCCGTTTGAAACGCCCCAGTCTGTTGCCTATTTCGGCCACCAAGGGATCACGCGCGACGACGAAGATTTCTTTGCTGCCTATATCTTGAACACTATTTTGGGGGGCGGCGGTTTTGAAAGCCGCCTGATGCAAGAAGTTCGCGAAAAGCGTGGGCTGACCTATGGCGTTTACACTCATCTTGTACCCAAAGATCATGGGGAAATGATGATTGGCTCGGTCGCATCGGGTAATGACCGGATTGGAGAAACGATTGCAGTGATCCGCGATGAATGGGCGCGCCTTTCGGCTGACGGCGTGACGGCGCAAGAATTGGATGGAGCCAAGACCTATCTGACAGGTGCGTATCCGTTGCGGTTCGATGGAAACGCGCCGATTGCCGGTATTCTTGTGGGCATGCAGATGCAAGATCTGCCCCTCGACTATGTGGTCAACCGCAATGCCCTTGTCGAAGCCGTGACGCTGGATGACGTGAACCGTGTCGCCGCCGAACTGCTGCGCCCCGACGATCTGCACTTCGTTGTCGTCGGGCAGCCTGTGGGGCTGGAAAGCACGAACTAGGCGAGCAACGCAACTTCTTGGGCGGCTGCCATGCCGCAGGCAAGCGGCGCGTGCGGTCCCATGCAAGGACATCGGCGATAGTTTCATCAAGCGGGCGCAGCGCCAATCCGCGCCCCTGCGCGCGGTCTGTGTTGATCGCAAGCATACCTGCCAAGGTTCCCCAGTCACGTGAAGCCATCAGCGGCAGATCAGTCCAGTAAGCGGTGTCATGCTGCGCAAAGGCGTCATGCGGAAGCCATTCCAGTGCGGTCTTGTTTCGAGTGATTTCTGCGATCCTGGTGAGCAAATCTGCACGCGAAATCATGGGGCCTGTCAGGTTTGTGATCCCGCTGTCGCCGCGCTGGGCGGCGCTGACGCAATAGGCCGCCGCATCGCGGGTGTCGATGACTTGGATCGGGGCGTCCATAGGCTGCGGCACTGGCACGGTGCCGCCTTGATCCATTCGGCGCACCCACCATGTCAGGCGGTCTGTGTAATCACCCGGACCAACCAAAAGCCCCACACGCACCAAATGGGCACGCTTGCCTATCCTATCAACCAAAGTGTCCTCGCATGATCGCTTAAGCGGCCCATAGGCCGCGCCGTATGATGCCGCATCCGTGCGTTTATCTGCCGGGAGCGTGATAGCTCGCTCTTCGTCTGTTGCGGGTCTGCTGGGGTCGTCTTCGTCCGTGTCGGGATCAGACATGTCGCTATAGGCCGAGACCGACGAGATCAGGCCAAAATGGTGCAAGTCCGGCCCCACAGCATCAAGCACATGCGTGACCATCGACGGGGTGTATGCGCATGAGTCCAGCACGACATCAAAAGCGTGGTGGCGTAGGTCAAGGAGCGGCTCAGAGCGGTCTGCGCTGATATGATCCGGCCCGCCTGCGCGGCGCGACAGGGTCGTGACCACGTGCCCACCCGCTCGGGCTGCAGATGCCATAGCACCGCCCAAAAAACCAGTTCCGCCGACAACGAGGATACGCATGTTTTGATCCTTCTCCAGGCCTAGCTCTGATCAAAGCATGTTCCAATATAGGCCGAAACCCCCTGTCAGAATCGGGTTTCCTGCGCTATCACTTGGGGTATGGCCATAGCTGACCCCAAGATAGGCGAGAACCGCCCTGTTATCCGGCAGTTGGATGATGCTGCGATCAATCGGATCGCGGCGGGCGAAGTCGTGGAGCGGCCAGCTTCGGCCGTCAAGGAGTTGGTTGAAAACGCAATAGATTCGGGTGCGACACGCATTGATGTGGCCGTGGCCGATGGCGGCAAGACCCTGATCCGCGTGACGGATGATGGTTGCGGGATATCCGCTGCCGATCTGCCACTTGCGTTGTCCCGTCACGCCACGTCGAAAATCGACGGCTCCGACCTGCTGAACATCCACACATTCGGGTTCCGTGGCGAGGCGCTGCCGTCGCTTGGCGCCGTTGGCCGTTTATCGATTACCAGCCGCGTTGGCGATGAGAGTGCCGCGATGATCCGCGTGCATGGTGGCGCAGTCGAACCGACACGCCCTGCCGCCCTCTCCGCGGGCACCGTGGTTGAATTGCGTGACCTGTTTTACGCGACCCCCGCCCGTTTGAAATTCTTACGCACCGACCGCGCCGAGGCGCAGGCGATCACTGACATCATCAAACGGTTGGCAATGGCCGAACCGTTTGTCGGCTTTACCTTGCGCGATGTTTCGGGCGGCGGCGAAGGGCGCATGGTGTTCCGCGCTGACCCTGAAAGCGGCGATATGTTTGATGCGTTGCACGGGCGGCTGGCCAGCGTTTTGGGCCGCGAATTTGCTGATAATTCTTTAGCGATCGATGCCGAGCGCGAAGGGTTTCACCTGACCGGATACGCCGCATTGCCGACTTATTCACGCGGGTCAGCGGTGCAGCAATTTCTGTTCGTGAATGGCCGTCCGGTGCGGGACAAACTGCTGATTGGTGCGTTGCGCGGGGCCTATATGGATTTTCTGTCGCGTGATCGTCACCCCGCTGCCGTGCTATTTGTGGATTGCGACCCGCATCTGGTTGACGTGAACGTGCATCCCGCAAAATCCGAAGTCCGGTTTCGTGATCCTGCAACTGTGCGCGGACTGATCGTCAGCGGCTTGCGTCATGCGTTGGCCAATGCCGGGCATCGTGCGTCAACAACTGTGGCGGGTGCGACCCTTGGGGCGATGCAGCCGGAACAGGGGCGGGTCTATCAGATGGACCGCCCGTCGCAGGGGTTTGCGCGGCCTGCGCAGGGATTTGCGGAAATGGCGGCACCTTCTGCGCGGTTCGAACCCGCGCCCGAGGTTGTCGAAACCGCCCATCTGCCATTGGGCGCAGCCCGTGCGCAGGTGCATGAAAACTACGTCATCGCCCAGACCGAAACGGGTATTGTGATCGTTGATCAACACGCAGCTCATGAACGGCTGGTTTATGAAAAACTGAAACGTCAAATGGCAGAAAACGGGGTCGCGGCGCAGGCTTTGCTGATCCCCGAGATTGTGGAAATGTCCCAAGGCGAAGCGGCGCTATTGCTTGATCTGGCGGATGATCTGGCGCGCCTTGGATTGGTGATCGAACCATTCGGCGGTGGGGCGATTGCTGTGCGTGAAACCCCTGCGATCTTGGGTGAAGTGAACGCCGAGGCGATGCTGCGTGACGTGCTGGATGAACTGGCCGATCTGGGCGATAGCCAATCCGTGCAGGCGCGGATCGAAGCGATACTTAGCCGCGTTGCTTGCCACGGGTCGATCCGGTCGGGCCGTCTGATGCGCGCCGAAGAAATGAATGCATTGCTGCGCGAGATGGAGGCAACGCCCCATTCCGGCCAGTGCAACCACGGGCGACCCACTTATGTGGAACTGAAATTATCCGACATTGAACGGCTGTTTGGACGCACATGATTACGTTTGGCGATACCACTTATGATCTGGGCGATCCTGCCACGCTGCTGGTGCTGCTGGGCACTGTCGTCGCCATTCTTGTCGTGATTCTGCTGATGATATCGGTGAGTCGGGCCGGAGCGCAGGCGCGGTCTGTTGCCGAAGTTGCACAGCAGGTCGGGCGTTTGAACATGGACGTGCAGACCCTTGGCGCGGGGCAGCAACAGTTGTCAGGCAACTTGCAGATGGTCAGCGAAACACAGGCCAACGCGCAGGTGAAGGTGATTCAGACCGTCGAGGCGCGCCTTGGGTCAGTGCAGCAACAAATGAACGATCGTCTCGCGGAAAACGCAGCGCGGGCGCAGCGCGCGATGGTCGAAATGCAAGAACGGATGCATCATAGCCTTCACGGCAATTCCGAAAAGACCACCAAAAGCCTTACCGAGTTACAAGAACGCCTCGCGACGATCGACAAGGCACAGGACAATATTACCAAGCTATCGAGCGATGTGCTGTCGTTGCAGGATATCTTGTCCAACAAACAAACGCGCGGCGCATTCGGGGAAATCCAACTGGCGGATATCGTGCGCAAGGCACTGCCTGCCGATAGCTATACGTTGCAAGCCACCCTTTCCAACGGCAAGCGCGCGGATTGCCTGATCCATCTGCCCAACCCGCCGGGTCCGATTGTGATCGACGCGAAATTCCCGCTTGAGGCCTACGAGGAATACATCCGCGCGGATGGGCGTGAAGCGCAGGAGCGCGCGCTGAAAACACTTGGCGCGGCGGTGCGTGTACATATCAAAGCGATCAGCGAAAAGTATATCATCGAAGGCGAAACCGCCGATGGTGCGCTGATGTTCCTGCCTTCCGAAGCGGTTTATGCGGAGTTGCATTCGCGTCTGTCCCATATCGTGCGCGAAGGGTTTGATGCCCGTGTTTGGATCGTGTCACCAACGACCTGCATGGCAACGCTGAACACGATGCGCGCGATTTTGAAAGATGCGCGGATGCGTGAACAGGCGGGCGCGATTCGCAAAGCGTTGAAACAGCTGCACCGCGACGTCGAGATTATTGGCGAAAAGGCAGGCAAGCTTGAAGTGCATTTGCGTCAGGCTGGCGATGACGTTGGTGGCATTTTGACGGCAAGCACGCGTGCAGGCAAACGGGCTGATCGACTGGATAATTTTGACTTTGAAGAGATGGCCCCCGACGATGATAATACGGCAAACGTCGTGCCGATCGCGCCGCCAAAGGAGTGATCTGACGTTGCCGTAAGGTTAGGCGAGCGTTAGCCTGATGTGAATAGGTGGAGGATTGACGATGCGGAAAATTGCAGTTGGGATCTTGGGCGCGTCGCTGTTGGCGGGATGTAGCGATGGCTTTGATATGGCCCAGCTTGAATATGCCAACATTGATCGCGCAGTGTCGCGTCAGTTTGCCAGCACGCATGATATGCAACCATTTGCGGAGGGCGCGGTATCTGTCGTCGTGACCGAACATGGCGCGCTTCAAACCTACACGCTGCATCCTTGCCGAAACGCCACACATATCTGCGCTGGTAGCCCCAGTGGCCGCGCGGGGCATTTGCACGACGGCGCACTCTGGGATGTTGTCAGCGATGCATATCGCAACCGCATATTCTATCTGTCACCCGGTGGTAGCGGCTACATGGAGCGGGGCAGTGATTATCTGCCGCTGGCGTGGGACTAGGCGTTAAATCCGCAGGAACGGTTGTGCGATCCGTGGAATTAGCCCGCTGAATCGTAGCGGCGCATCTGTTGCCGCAAGGCAGATACAATCCATGCCTTCTTCAGCCATAGGTGTGTGCACCATGTCCTCATTGGCAACTTCAATGTCACCCTTGCCGAACCGATCCGCTTCATCGTGGAACGCACCTTGAAGCACGAGGGTCAGTTCGATGCCGCGGTGCCCGTGATCCGGCACAGCGGTTCCCGCAGGAATACGCAACAGGCGTGCACTTGCACCCTTTTCAGTTTTTAGGATGGCTTGCGAGACACCGCCGCCAATCTTGCGCCACTTGACTGCGTCCAGATCACCGCCTGCATAATCACGCAGTGGCGCGGGAAAGATTCCGTTGGACGGTGCGGGTTTGCGGGGCGGGGCTACGTCTGGGCTGTCCTGATGGATCAGCGCGAGGGTCGCGGCCAAAGAGTCACCGCTGAGTGCGGCGATTTCGGACATTTCCATCACTTCACCACCAACGGCGTCAAATGTGTGCATTTGTGCGCGGCATTCATCGCAAAGCGAAATATGCGTCGCGACCACAAGGTTAAATGCCTCGGGGAGGGTGCCAGCGGAATAGCCCATCAACAGGGAGTCGGTCAGATGATGTTTGATCACGTTCATATCCATCTTCATTTCATCGTGTGGCGCAAACGATCAAGCGCCAATCTAATTCGCGATTTGATCGTGCCTAGCGGAAGGCCGGTTTCGTCGGCAATCTCACTATGGGTCAGGTCACCAAAATAGGCGCGCTCAATCAGGTTTCTTTGCTTTTCTGGCAGGGCGGCAAGTGCTTCACCCAGCCGTTTTGTGTCTTGTTGCAGGGTCAGCGCATCGGTCTGGTCTGGCTCTGCTTCGGGGCCCCAGGTCAGGTCTTCCGGCTCGGGGCGGCGCTGTTTACGCAACAGGTCGATCTTGCGATTTCGGGCGATCGTAAAGATCCAGGTGGACACACTTGCGCGGGTTGGATCGAACAAATGCGCCTTGCGCCATAGGGTCGCCATGACATCCTGCGTGCACTCTTCGGCAAGCTCGGCACTTGCGCCCGATTTGATCAAGAATCCTTTTACACGAGGGGCAAAATGCTGAAAAATCTCAGCAAAAGCCTTCTCGTCCTGTTTGTCGCGGATCGCTTCCAGATGGGCGACCCATAATGTGCGATCGGGGTGTTCAGCTTTGGCCAATTTGGCCCCTCCGTAAAAATCTACGCGCGCCTTTGTCGTCCTACCATAAGGGAGGCGAAAGGCGGGTGCATCCGCAAAAGTGGGAGTCTCGAGAGCCATGAACATACCAGATTTACGCGGCCGATCCGATATTGGATCACCACATATGAAGAAAATTCCATTCATCCAATCGCGCTCGCTATGCGTAACAAAGGCATAAGGAAATTTCGGGAAGCGAGAAAACCAAGCCTATGCCATTTGAATCAGGGAATACTGCGCCCAAGAATATCGCAGTCATTGGTGCCGGCATCTCAGGAATGGGCGCGGCGCACATGCTCGCCAAAAGCCACCGTGTTACCCTGTTTGAGGCAGAGAATCGTCTTGGCGGTCATGCTCGAACACGTATGGCAGGGCCGCACGGGGATCAGGCTGTGGATACAGGTTTTATCGTCTTTAACTATGCCAACTATCCGAATCTGACGGCGTTGTTCGACGAACTTGATGTTCCTGTCACACCTTCAAACATGAGCTTTGGTGCATCAATTGATGGCGGGCGTTTCGAATACGGTCTTGCTTCGCTGAATGCCATGTTCGCGCAAAAGCGTAACATGGCGAACCCGCGGTTTCTGCGCATGCTGCGTGACATCGTTCATTTTAATGCCAAGGCGCTTGAAGCCGCTGACCAAGATGGGCTGACAATCGCAGGCCTGCTTGACAAACTTGGCACGGGGCCGTGGTTTCGCGACTATTACCTGCTCCCGTTGTCGGGCGCGATTTGGTCCACGCCGTTGGAAAAGATCATGGATTTTCCAGCCCGCACAATGATCCAGTTCTTTGAGAACCACGCGCTGCTGCACCATTCCGGTCAGCATCAATGGTTCACGGTTCAGGGTGGAAGTCACGAATATGTGTCGCGCCTTGGTGCCTCGATCCAGTCGCGCGGAGTGCGATTGCGTCTTGGATCGCCGATTGATGCGGTCACGCGCGGACCGATGGGCGCGTCGATCAAGACATATGGCGCAGACTGGGAACAGTTCGACGAGGTGGTCTTTGCGACTCATTCAGACGACACGCTGCGTTTGCTTGCAGATGCTACGCCACGCGAACGCGGTGTGCTGGGGGCAGTGAAATACCAGCCCAACAAGATCGTGCTGCATTCCGACGAAACCATCATGCCCAAGCGGCGTCCGGTCTGGTCGTCATGGGTTTATTCCGAAGATGCAGGTAAAACGTCGGACCAGATTGATCTGACCTATTGGATGAATTCCCTTCAGCCATGGCTTAAGCGGGACAACTTTTTTGTAACCCTGAACAGCACGCGCCCGATCCGCGAGGATTTGATTTGGGATGAGGTCACGTTGCGCCATCCAGTCTATGACCTCGAAGCGTTGGCCGCACAAAAGGCGGCAGCTGCGATGAATGGCGCAAACCGTACGTGGTTGTGTGGTGCTTGGATGAAAAACGGCTTCCACGAAGACGGCCTGTCCAGCGCGGTTGATGTTGCCACAGCAATCAACGCAAACAACTACGCTATGGCGGCCGAGTGAGCCGTGTTCAACATATCGCTGGCGAGACCTATCATGGTCGACGCGGGGGCACGAAAAATGCCTTTCGCTACTCGATAGACTATGTGCTGCTGGATGCAGACGACACGGTTGATCATCCGGCATTATTCGGGC
>JBLHNX010000084.1:0-9015 GCA_047622125.1 Paracoccaceae bacterium
CTTCCATCTTGCCTTTGAAGTTATGCATCACATCAAGTGCAAAAAGCGGGCTCGCATAAAGGTTGTCGACGGGAATATCAAAGAAGCCCTGGATCTGTGTGGCGTGAAGATCAAGGGTCAACACCCGTTCGATACCGGCCTCAACGATCATATTCGCCACGAGTTTTGCAGTGATAGGTGTGCGCGCCTTAGTGCGACGATCCTGGCGTGCGTAACCGAAATACGGCATTACAGCGGTGATACGGGCCGCGGAGGAGCGACGCAGCGCATCGGCGATGATCAGAAGTTCCATTAGGTTGTCGTTGGCGGGGTTGGATGTGGGCTGGATAATGAACATATCCTCGCCGCGTACGTTCTCGTAGACCTCGACAAAAATTTCGCCATCGTTGAAACGCTCAACCCGCGCATCGACCAGCCCCAGATTGATTCCACGGTGCATCGACATGCGCCTTGCGATCCCTGTCGCCAGCGGCATGTTCGCATTGCCGGAAATCAGTTTCGGTTCGTGAGTGTTTGCCATGGTGTTCCCCCGGGGCTGACCAATCACCCAACCAAAGGTGATAGAATCGCGTCGTTGACACCGCTTAGCATGGGTCTAGCATCAGGCAAAGAAACGAGGCGCATAGGAGGCCCATATGCCGCATATTGATTACTATTTTTCCGTCTTATCGCCATTTACCTACCTTGCAGGGACAAGGCTTGAACACGCAGTTGTAAAACATGACGCGACCATCACTTATAAGCCGCTCGATATTGGTGCGCTTTTTTCGCGGACAGGTGGCACCTCGCCCGCCGAGCGGCACGAAAGCCGCAAGGCGTTGCGTTTGCAGGAAATGCGGCGTCAGGCTCACAAGTTAGGGATGAAGCTTAAGTTGCAGCCACCACATTGGCCGACAAACCCTGCGCCCGCCTCTTATGCGATCATTGCCGCGCAGGCCAAGGGTGACGGCAACATCGGTGCATTTGTTCATGCGATCACGCGCTCGTGCTGGGCCGACAAACGTGACATCGCCGATGACGAGGTGATCAAGGATTGTCTGGTTGAATGCGGCTTTGATCCGAAACTGGCAGATAGCGGCCTGCTGGAGGGCGCCGAAACCTATGGCAAGAACCTTGAAGACGCGGTTGCCGCAGGCGTTTTTGGCGCGCCGTTCTATATCACCGACACGGATGAGCGGTTCTGGGGCCAAGACCGGATCGAGGATCTGGACGCCAATCTTGCAGGCGCTCTTTAGCCGCGCAGAACGTCCAGAAAACGGTCAACGCCTTCACTACCGATTGACCAGTCACAGACCAGCCGTGCCTGAAGGGGTTCGGCTGGATCATCGCCCTTCAGCTCTCCTGCCCAAATGTAGTAAACAGCGCCCGCGTCGTGCAAACGCTGGTGCCCTTCGCGCGGCCACTCAGCAAAAATCATGTTAGCCTGCGGCTTATACATCATCTGGGCGTAGTTGCTGTCGGTCAGGCCCTTGGCCAGCCGTGCGCAATTGGCGTTGGCCATACCAGCCGTTTCCAGCCATAGCCCGTCCGTCAGATAGGCCTGCATTTGGGCCGATAGGAACCGATGCTTGGAGAAGAGATGTGCCCCGCGTTTGCGGCGCAACTCGAATTCCCAAGCATGTTTTGGGTCGAAAAAGATTACAGCTTCTACGCCCATCAACCCGTTCTTGGTGCCGCCAAAACTGACGACATCAATACCGGCTTTCCACGTCATTTCTGCCGGTGTGCAGCCAAGCGCGACGATGGCATTCGTAAAGCGTGCGCCATCCAGATGGGTCGCAAGGCCGAATTCTTTGGCAACGCCAGTCAGCGCCTTGAGTTCATCCAGCGAATAGATCGTGCCGCGTTCAGTCACTTGGGTGATCGACACAGGCCCGCGTTGCGGCCCATGGACCCCGCGTCCTTCTTCAAAGGCAATCGACTTGCGCAGCGTTTCCGGTGTCATCTTCGCGTCCACGGCCGGCACTAGCGTCAGCTTGGCACCGCCCATATAGAACTCGGGCGCGTTGCATTCGTCTTCGTGGATATGCGCCTCGGGGGAGCAAAACACGGTCTCCCATGGCTGGGCGAGGGTGCCAAGCGCGATGGAATTTGCAGCCGTACCCGTGGCAACCAGATACACCGCCGCATCGGGCGCTTCGAACTGCGCGCGGATCATCGCACGCACGTCATCCATGATCGGGTCAACGCCGTAGGGCATCGCGTGGCCAATGTTGGCGCGCGCCAGTGCTTCCATGACTTTGGGATGGGCTGGGCCCGCGTTGTCAGAGGCGAAAAACATCAGATTGGCTCCTCGATGATGTGGTCTTCCCAGTCTTCTTCGGCGATCTCAAACTCTGGCACAGTCAACCCGCGCACGGACACGCCGGCGGCATGCACGCTTTCGGGATCGCCCGAGATGAGCGGATGCCAGTGGAACAGTGGTTTGCCTTCGTAAACAAGGCGATAGCCGCAGGTTTGGGGTAGCCAATATAGGTTTTCTTTGATCGTCTTGGGGTTCAGAACGATACATTCAGGCACGAAATTATGCCGGATCGGATATTGCGCGCACAGGCAGGATTGGTCATCCAGCAGGCGGCAGGCCACGCGGGTCATCGCGACTTCGCCGGTGTCCTCGTCCTCAAGCTTGTTGAGGCAACATTTGCCACACCCGTCGCAGATCGCTTCCCATTCGGCCTTGTTCATTTTTGCCATGGGGACGTGGGTCCAGAATTGGTCGCGCAGGCCCGTGCGGTCAATATCAGACATTGGCGAGTATTCCTCGTGCACGGACGCAATCGGCGTCCATTTGGGTGATCAAGGCGGGCAAGTTGTCGAATTTTTCCTCGCCACGCAGGTATTCCACAAGGGCAACCGACAGATGCGCACCGTAAAGATCGCCCTTGAAATCAAAAATGAATGTTTCGCAGTTCGGGTGGTTAACGCCAAACGTCGGGCGAATACCGATGCTTGCTGCGCCGTCATAGCTGCCTTTGTGTGGGCCGCTCAGCACGTCAACCTTGACGGCATAAACGCCATGTTTTGGGGGGTGAAGCCCATCAATTGACATATTGGCGGTGGGATATCCAAGGTCGCGGCCACGTTGATCGCCTTGGATCACCATCCCGTCAATCCGATGCCAATGGCCCAGCATCGCGGCGGCGTCATGGGTGCGCCCGTTACTCAATGCTTGGCGAATCGCTGTGGACGACACGTCCCCCGCGGCAAGCTTCAGAATCGGCGCGACAGTGACGCCAAAGCCCATTTCACCGCCAAAGCGTTCAAGATCGGCGGCGGTGCCGGCACGATCCGCACCAAAGCAGAAATCAGCGCCGACGACCACATGCGCCAGACCAAGGGCATCGGCTATGATATTTTGGGCAAAATCCTGTGGCGGCAGGGCGGCAAGCGCGTGGGTAAAAGGAACTTCGTAAAGCCGTTCAACACCAAGTTTAGCCAAACGGTTGGCGCGCCCTTCGGCATTCATCAGGCGGAACGGCGGGTCATCGGGAGCGAATACCTGTCGCGGATGCGGTTCAAATGTCATGATTCCAAGTGGCGCGCCGATGTCATCGCCAATTGCGCGGGTCGCATCGATAACCGATCGGTGCCCCAGATGGACACCGTCAAAATTGCCTATGGCCGCAGCAGCGCCACGGTCAGCAGGATCAACGAATTGGGTGTCTCGGATAATGCGCATGCGGATGCCTAACCGCCCCTGCGCGGGCGTGCAAGATCAGTCGAACTTACGCGACGGTGCAAGCACAGTGGCTTGGCCAACCAGCACCTTCTTACCATTCACGATGCAACGCGTATCCATAGTCACGCGGCGCTTGGCGTTGTCGATCTCGGTGACCTCGACTTCGGCTGTCACCACATCACCGGGGCGCACGGGGCCAAGGAATTTCAGGCTTTGGCCAAGGTAAACCGTGCCATGTCCAGGCAACTGTTCTCCGATCACTGCGGACACCAACCCTGCGGTCAGCATGCCATGCGCAATGCGTCCTTCGAATATCGTGTCTCGGGCGTAGTCGTCATCCAGATGCACGGGGTTCCGGTCGGTTGAGATTTCCGCAAATAATTCGATATCGCGGTCGGTGACCTGCTTTTGCAAAGACCGCATCATGCCGATCTCGATGTCCTCGATACAGATCGTGCCGCGGGGGATATTGTGGCTCATGTTGTCCAGCATGTCGCGTTCCATTCAGTAACAAATTGTCCCTACTGGGGTGATATTTGTAACTTTATTACTTTGCAGGCGCAGAAAAATCAACCTTAAAGAAGGACGTTTTCCGCGCCTTCGGTGCGGATGGCCCACCAACTTGGCGTATTGTGCGAGTGGACGCGGATAGATTTTTGGGCGGCAAGAACATCACCAACTTCCAGAGGGGCAATAGTATCCAGATGTTCACCCCTTGCCGATACGATACGCGTGGGAAGATATGGTCGCGAGTTCCGGATCGCCGCGATCCGGTCACGGTTTTCATCATAAAGCCGCATCGCAAGGGGGGGAGCCAACGCCAGCCGCAAGCATATCGTGCAATGACAAGTCAGTCTGGATTGCGCTATCGTCAGCGCCCGTGGTGACACTTCTGCTTTGCGCAACCGGTGACATTTCTGAATGGCGTTTACAGGGTGACAGACAAAATGCCGGTTACTTCGGGCCCTTTGACGGCCTCGCGCACGGCGAAAATGGGCAACCTTGCCGGTCTGCCGTTGAACGTGATTCTGTTTTCGGCGTTGGCCCTGCTAACAACGGCGGGCGCGGCAGTGGTTTACGGCGAAGCGATCACCAACCCAACCGAGATTGTCGGGCGCACAGATAGCGTGATGCTTGGCATTATTGCAGAAATTACCTTCTTTGCGGCGACTGTCGGGATCAACCTTGTGGCCAACTCCATCCCAGCGGTGAACAGTATTGTGAACCTGTCCCCGTCCAAGATCAGTTTGCGCTCTGCGGGGCTGATCGCCTTTGCTGTGGCGGGCGTATTTTCAATCGCTGAGGTCCGGGTGCCCGCGCTGGCATCACTCAGCGGTTATGGTTGGGTGATCGGGGCGATCCATGGTGGCGTCATTTACCGCGCAACGAGCAACAAACAATAACTATGTTCTGATGAGCGAACTGGCCCGGTCTTGCGCAATGCAGACTGGGCCATTTTTATCGCAATTGCCCGATCGCAAAGGTTGGATTCATCATTTCTGTTTCAAGATAAGTACTGAGTGCATTCGGATCAGGCTGATTTTGGGTGCGTGTCTCTGCCGCAGCCAAACCGCCGGTGATAAACAGGGAATCGATATCTTCACCCATTGCCCCTGCGATGTCAGTGTGAATTCCGTCACCGATGGCAATGATGCGTGGGTCGCTGATTGCATGTTCAACGGTCGCAAGGCGGCGGCGGGCAAGATCATAGATTGGCGGATGGGGTTTGCCAAAATAGAGGCTTTCACCGCCCATTTCGGTGTAAAGTGCGGCCAAGGCTCCTGCACACCATTCGCGCGTTTCGCCACGATCTACGACCATGTCGGGATTTGCGCAGAGTAATTTCAGACCCTTTTGCTTGGCATAAAGGAACTGCGGGCGGTTCAGGTCCAGATCGGCCATTGGATCAAATGGGCCGCAGCAAACGATGCCTTCGGCCTCTTCCAGCGGAACATTTTGGATATTAACGGGATCGTCGATCACGCTAAGTGGTTTGAAGAAATCGTCGTCGCGCGGCGTTTCACCCATGAACCAGACTTTTTCGCCGACGAACCCACGAAACATCGCCGCGCGTGCACTATCGCCCGAGGTGGCGATTGCGTCCCATGCATCGCGGGGCACGCCCATGCTCGCGATTTGGCCCGCAACGGAATCCCAAGGGCGGGGCGAATTGGTGACGAGCACGACAACACCACCCTGCGCACGATAAGCCTGCAACGCCGCCACGGCGTCAGGTAACGCCGTGATGCCGTTATGCACACAGCCCCACAAATCAACGTAGGCAGCGTCATAGTCTGCGGCGATATCGGCGAAACGGGTGATGATCTGTGTCATGGGGCGTCCTTGGTTGGATGTGAAAAGGGACGCCGAGGCGCCCCGATCCGGTCAAACCTTCAGCGATGGAATGATCTGCTTTTTCCGGCTCATGACGCCGGGCAGGACAACCGTGTCGCCCGTGACAATTGCGCCGAATGATTTTTCCGCAACGCCCTTGGTCAGATCGTTGGGGATCATCATCGTGGCTTCTTCGTTCAAGATATCGACAACGAACAACAGCACTTGATCAACGCCATCTTCTGCGGCCACGGCGGTCATGGAGTCCATGATCGACGCCTTGCGGTCCAAAACAATCGCAGGCGACGTTGTTTCCAGAACCGACACGCGGAACTTGGTGCCATCGACGGTGAATTCCTTGCTGTCCATGCGCAGCAATTCGGCGTCGCTAAATGCAGACACGTCGGATTTGGCGGCGAACATCTCTGCGGCGTAGTCAGCGATGTTGATGTCCAGATCAGCGGCCAGCGTTTCCGCAATCGCGCGGTCTTTGTCGGTCGTCGTCGGTGAGCGGAATTCTAGCGTGTCCGACAGAATGCAAGACAGCATCAGGCCTTTGATATTGTCGGGCATCTTGGCCACATCAGCGCCCATGCTGTCATGCATCACGGTGACGGTGCATGCGACGGGCTGCATCACGATGTGGATAGGCCCTTTGGTTTCCAGCCCGCCGACCAGCTTGTGGTGGTCGATGATTGCACGCACATCGGCGTTGTTGATGTTCGCGGGCAACTCGGCTGGGTTGTTGGTATCAACAATGACGCAGGGCTGATCGTCGGCAACGTCGTCGATGATCGCGGGCAACTCAAAGCCCCAACGATCTGCCACAAACACGGCTTCGGTGTTTGGCCGGCCCAACAGACGGGCTTCGGCGGGGATGCCCATTATTTCGGACAAATACCACGCCCAGATGATTGGTGCGCCGGTTGAATCGGTATCGGGGGCCTTGTGGCCAAAAACGAGAGTGGTCATTGTGTCATTGCCTTGGGTTAGATGCATTGGGCGCCTTATAGGAGGGATCGTTTGGGCTGTCACCTGACAGATTGTCATAGCCGGTGCGTGGTATGAACAAACCGCGCGAGGCTGATCTTTATCCGCACGTCAAAGCCTACCTTGAGGGGCAGGGTTATGACGTGAAAGGCGAGGTGGGCAAGGCCGATGTTGTCGCGCGTCGTGGCGGCGAGGAGCCGGTGATTGTCGAGTTGAAGCTGGGGTTTACGCTGACCCTGTTCCATCAGGCCGTTTCGCGGCAGGGGCTAAGTGATCTGGTCTATATGGCCGTGCCCAAGCCCAAGAAGGGTGGCGCCGACAATATCGCGCTGGCCCGCCGCCTTGGGGTTGGTGTGCTTTTCGTGCGCCTGCGCGATGGGCACGTAGAGGCAATGTGCGACCCCGGCCCCTATCACGCGCGCAAATCCAAGAAGAAATCGCAACGCCTGTTGCGCGCTTTTGATCGGCTGCGCGGTGATCCCAATGCTGGAGGGGCCACGCGTCACGGCATCGTCACCGGTTACCGCCAAGATGCACTGGCCTGTGCGCGGTTTTTGGCGGTGCATGGGCCATCCAAAGCCTCCAAAGTTGCCGAATGGACCGAAGTGCCACCCGCCCGCCAGATCATGGCGAGCGATCATTACGGCTGGTTCACGCGCGTCGAACGGGGCGTTTACGGGCTGACCAAAGCGGGCAAGGCGGGGCTAGGCGATTGGGGTGATACCTAGTCGGCCGCGTTGATTATCCACCCCTTGCGCTCCAACAAACGCAGCACGCCAACTTCGCCGGGCAAATGCGCAGCACCTACCGCAACGACAATCCGGTCATGCTTTAGTGCAGCCGCTTCGATCACCGGAATCCAATTTCTGTTGCGGTCGATCAGCAGGCTTTGTTCGGTCATCGCGAACATTTCCTCGGCCACGGCAATATCCATGTCGGGGATGAATTGCAGGGACAAGCGCGACATTTCCCAGATCTGTGCCACCTCGCCGGCAAAATACCCGTCAAGCATGGCGACAAACATTTCTGCGTTGATCTGTGGCGACAAAAGTCCGATGCGCATCATGTCGATCTGTTCGTCCAGCGTGCCGACTTCCATGACGTCGAACAGGGTATGCCATGGTTCTAACGCTTGGGTTGGCACGCCTGCCGTATTGGCATCCTCAAGGATCATGTGATCAAGCCCGCGCCGTCCCATGACCATATCCGGCATTGCGCAAGGCGGGATCGCCAGCGTCACTGCCAGATACCAAGGCCGGAATTTTGCGGCCAAGAACGGTGGGATCTGGCGGGCCGATGCAGCCTCGGCCACCATACCCCAAGTTTGTTCGTCCAGCAGATCAAACAGACTTGGCCCGTCCGTCAAAAACATGCGGGCCGGATTGGTGGCTAATTCCGCCTGAAGTTCTGCTTCCTCGGCTTGGGTCATCTCCAGCAGGATCAAATCGGCATTGGCGATATCGTTTTGTATTCGGTTGCGGATCGGCACGAGTCGCGGGTCATAAATGTGTATTGTTCCGACGAACGTGATGTGCTGATCGCCCCGCGTCGCCTGCCAAAACAATCCACGCCCATAGGGGGTGTCGGCGACCACATCACCCAAATAATAGCGATCCGCCTGCGACAGGCGGTCAAGCAGGCTGTCGCCGCTACAAAGGGCAAGGGCGGGCTGCATCAGGGATATAAAAGCGAGGGTCAAGAAAGCGCGAAACATTTGGCTGCCCGTATTGGTTCCCTTTTGATATAGGCGCGCTGAATACCGTGCTCAACAGCCCAGCATGGGTCTGATTTTTGCTGTTCACAAAATTCCGGACAATTTCTGCACAGTTGCCCGTTGACTCGCCCTGCGCAGATGCCTACTTCAGCTTCGTTAGCACTCGCACCCGCTGAGTGCTAACAACCCCGAGAAGGGGTTATGAAACAACAAGCTAAAGGAGCTGCATGATGGCTTTGAAACCGCTTCATGATCGTGTGTTGGTTCGCCGCACCGAAGGCGAAGAGAAAACCGCTGG
>JBLHNX010000085.1:0-8975 GCA_047622125.1 Paracoccaceae bacterium
GCACTTTCCAGCGCGGCTTTGGCCACGCCCATGACGTTGTAGTTTGGCGTCACGCGGGTGCTGCCCTGATAGGTCAGTGTCAGAAGCGTGCCACCGTCAGGCATGATTTCAGCAGCGCGGCGGGCCACGTCGATAAAGCTGTAGCAGCTGATCGTTAGCGAATTCTGGAAATTTGCACGGCTGGTGTTGGTGATCCGGCCGGTCAGTTCGTCCTTGTCGGAATAGGCGATGGCGTGGACCAGAAAATCAATCTTGCCCCAGCTGTCTTTCAGCATCGCAAAGGCGCGATCCATCGAGGCATCATCTGTCACATCGGTTTCGACCAAAAGGGAGCTTCCAACACTTTCAGCCAGAGGCCCGACCCGTTTGAGCAGATTTTCACCCTGATAGGAAAACGCGAGTTCTGCGCCAGCCTCGGCCATAGCCTTGGCAATGCCCCAAGCAATCGAGCGTTCGTTCGCGACACCCATGATCAGGCCCCGCTTTCCGTGCATAGAAATTGTCATGTCTGAAATCCGATCACTTAGCCGCGAAACTTGGAGAGCAGCATAGACCCGTTTGTGCCGCCAAACCCGAAGGAATTGGTCATGACTGTATCAAGGTTAGCGTTTTCGACCAGCGAGGTTGCAATTTCGGATGGATCCAGCGCGGGATCAAGCGTTTCCACGTTGATCGATGGTGCGATGAAATCACCCTGCAACATGAGCAGGCAATAAATCGCCTCTTGCGCGCCTGTCGCCCCTTGGGAATGGCCCGTCATGGATTTCGTGGAACTGATCGGCGGGGTCGATCCTTGGCCAAAGACGCGGCGCACTGCCTCGACTTCGCCAACGTCACCGACTGGCGTGGATGTGCCATGGGCGTTGATATAGCTGACGCTGCGCCCTTCGGGGATGGTGTCCAGCGCAAGGCGCATCGCGCGTTCGCCGCCTTCGCCGCTGGGGGCAACCATGTCATGGCCGTCGGATGTAGCAGCAAATCCCGTCACTTCGGCGTAGATTTTCGCGCCGCGTGCCTGTGCGTGTTCAAGGCTTTCCAGCACGATAATGCCGCCACCACCCGCGATCACGAACCCGTCGCGGCCCGCGTCAAACGCGCGCGAGGCTTTGGTTGGGGTGTCGTTGTATTTCGAGGACATCGCGCCCATTGCGTCGAACAGGCAAGACAACGTCCAGTCCAGTTCTTCGCCGCCGCCCGCGAACATCACGTCCTGTTTTCCCATCATGATCTGTTCCGCAGCGTTGCCGATGCAATGCAGGCTGGTCGAACAGGCCGAGGTGATCGAATAGTTGATGCCCTTGATCTTAAACGCCGTAGAGAGGTTCGCGCTGATCGTCGAGGACATGCATTTTGGCACCGCAAACGGTCCGATCCGTTTGGTGGCACCTGTGTTTTCCACCACCTTATGTGCGGCAAACATAGCACTGGTCGACGGCCCGCCAGACCCTGCAATAAGCCCCGTGCGCGGGTTGCTGATCGCGGCTTCGTCCAGCCCCGCATCGGCAATCGCTTGCGTCATGGCGATATGGGCATAAGCGGCACCTGGCCCCATAAAGCGCAGCGTGCGCTTGTCCACATGCTCGGTCACGTCGATTTTCAGGGTGCCCGCGACTTGGCTGCGAAACCCGTGTTCTGCCATTTCTGGGCTGGCTTCGATGCCGGATTTCCCTGCACGCAAGGAGGCTTCGACCTCGACCGCGTTGTTTCCGATGGGCGAGACGATCCCCAGACCTGTAATGACGACACGGCGCATAGCTGCTCCCTAAGTGGCTTTTGTTTTGTGTAGGCGAGAGGGCGGCAGGGGGCAAGTGGCGGCGCGACCCCAGCCTAAGCTGGTTGCGGGGTCGCGATCCACCAGATGTTGCCGAACGGGTCCTTGATGCCCGCCATCTGATCGCCATGCGGGCGGATGTTGGGCTGCATCAGGGCGGTGGCCCCCGCGTTCAAAGCTGCGGCAAATGTCGTACTGACATCACGGACATAAAGATGCATCTGCGAGGTGTTGGCGGGGTAGGTGTCTGTCGCCTCGTTCAGCATCAGGATAGACGCGCCGATCTTGATGCGGGCATGCTGGATGCGGCCACTGTCGTAGCGGTCTTCTTTGATGATGGCGCCGCCGAAAACTTCCGTCACAAAGGCAATGAAGCAGTCCCCGTCCGGGACGGTGAAATAAGGTGTGAGGGTCTGCGTGGTCATGGGATTATCCTTGTGGGATGAGACCGTTCATCGGTGCCTTGGCGTATGGCGCTCCCTGAGGGGCACTTGTTTTATGTAGGCGAGAGGGCGGCAGGGGCAAATGGCAGAGGCTATGGCCACTACTGAAACCGCTTACCCAAAGCGAGCTGTTCGAGCATCTGCTCCATCCGCCGTGCGCGGGTTTCCGGTTTCTTGGCGGAATGCAGGCGGTGGTAGATTACAAAGAGGTTCGCACGGGTGAGTGTAGCATAGAACGCCTTGGCCGCCGGGTTGGCATCGAGAGCTGTGAGGAAATCGGCTGGAATGACCATGTCGCGCGATCCGTCATAGGCGGTGTCCCAGCGTCCGTCAGCTTTGGCCGCGTCCACTTGGGCCAAACCTGTTGGCATCATCAGGCCCTCTTTGATCAGCCGTTCCGCGTGGTTGCAGTTTCGCTTTGACCAGTTGGATTTGGGTCGGCGCGGCGTCAGGCGTTGGACGTAAGACATGTCGTCAAGCCGCTTTTTGATCCCGTCTATCCAGCCCCACGTGATGGATTCAACGATGCAGTCGTCCCAAGTGACAGATGGCTTGCCCGAGCCCTTTTTGAAGATTTGCACCCAGAGTTCTGTGCGTGCGATGTGGTGGTCAAGAAACCACGCCCGCAGGTGCGCGGGGGTGGTGAAGGCGAGGTAGTCACTGGGTTCGGGTGGCAAGTCCCTAACTCTCTGACAAAGCTACCTTCATATCCTTAACCATATAGATCACCTCGCCGTCCGCTTCGACGATCCCGTCAGCCACGCCCATCGTCAGGCGGCGGGTCTGGATCGCTTTGGTGAAATCAATCTTGTAGGTCAGCATTTTGCGGTCGGGGCGGACCATTCCGGTGAGTTTGACCTCGCCTACGCCAAGTGCGTAGCCGCGCCCCAGCCAGCCGCGCCAGCCAAGGTTGAAGCCCGTCAACTGCCACAGACCATCAAGTCCAAGGCAGCCGGGCATGATCGGGTTGCCGGGGAAGTGGCAATCAAAAAACCAAAGGTCCGGCGTGATGTCGAATTCGGCTGTGATGTGGCCTTTGCCGTGGGCGCCGCCGTCAGCACTTACGTCCGTGATCCGGTCCATCATCAGCATCGGCGGGGCGGGAAGTTGCGCGTTTCCTTCACCAAAAAGTTCACCGCGAGAGCACTTAAGAAGGTCGTCTTTGTCAAAGCTGCTTGGGTAGGTGGACATAGTGAGCCCCATTTTGGTGTTACATTCCAAAGCGGTGTAGCATCGCGTCGCGCGCAGGCGCAAGACTGACGGTAAAGGTGCGTTTGCAGGCAAACGTCGATTTACAATTGAAACTGTCAGGTTTTCGCCCATATTGTCGATGGACAGGAGCGCGGGATGCCCATGACACAGGTTACAATTGAACGCGGAACGAAGTGGCTGGCTGATGCGGGGCTGCGCCCGACACGCCAGCGCGTCGCGCTTGCAACCTTGCTTGTTGGCGACGGGCAGGACCGGCATGTGACCGCCGATAGCTTGTTTGATGCAGCGGGCGAGGGCACGGAAAGCGTCTCATTGGCGACTGTTTACAATACCTTGCGGGCGTTTTGCGATGCAGGACTGCTGCGTGAAATCACCGTGGACGGTGCGAAAAGCTATTTCGATACCAACATGACGGACCACCCGCATTTCTATTGGGAAGATACGGCGGAATTGACTGATGCGCCAGCGGATCAGCTTGAAATCAGCCGGTTGCCAAAGGCACCTGCGGGGGCCGAGATCGCATCGGTTGATGTCGTGATCCGGCTGCGGCGCGGGTAGGTCACGCGGACTTTGACGCGCATTCCGTCTAAAACCACTGCCCCGGCTCCATCAGGCCCAAATCCAAGAGCTGCTGTGAGTGCCATCTAAACGGCGCAGAGTTATGCCAGCGGAACGTTTCAATATCGAAGGTGCTGCCGGGGTTCCGTTTCAGAGCCTTTGCTGTCCGAAATGAACATATTGCGGCCGTCAGGTTGTGGTGCCATTTGCACGAATAGGTGTTGTATTCGGGGTCGTTGAATGTGTGATCTGCGCCAATCTTGAGGCCCGGCTTAGCCTTGAAAAGCGCGACACGGTCGATCCGGCGGCGCGGCACAGGGATATGTTCTTCAAACCGCCAGCGCAGTCCGCCAAAAAAGTCGAGTTGCCTGTCGATGTCGTTGTTCCAATTGTCCTGGCGCGCGAGTGCATAATAACCGGTTTTGTCCAAATGCGCGTCTTCGATTGACACGGCAGTCGGGTGGCTGCCCAGATCGCCCGCATAAAGATCGACGACGTAGCACATAACCGTATCGCGCCGTTCTTCTGCACTAAAAGCGAGCATTTCACCCACGGTGCGGCTTTCGCAGAACGGATGGAACAGGTATTCGGAATTGTAGCAGTAATAGAGCCAGACATCTGGCCCCGCGATGCGAATTGCGCCGTTGATCACGGTTTCCAAGGCAGCATCGGACATCGGGTCAAACGCGACACGGTGAACTTTGTCTTGAAGCCCCTTGGCGATGACTATGTCGTCGCTTGCAAATACGATGACCGCCTTGAACCCGGCATCGAGGTGGTGACGCAGGGTTGAATCAACCTCGACGTTGTCCTCAATCAAAATAAGCGCGACAGGGCCAGTCGCCAACAGCGACTGACCTGTTTTGAAAAAGTCTTTCAAGGTCTCGAATTTCATTAGTCTTCTTTATTACTTGTTTCGTTTTAGGGTCGGTTAATTCGGGCTGCATTGCAAGCGGTCGGCGCAGCCTGTAGGAACGCCGCCAATCCCGACAGACTTACACGAGATTTGCATCATGTCCGATCCCAAGAAGCTGTTCATCAAAACCTACGGTTGCCAGATGAACGTTTACGATAGTGAACGCATGGCCGAGGCGCTGAGCGGCAACGGATATGTGCAAACACAATCGGCAGAAGACGCGGATATGATCCTGCTCAATACCTGCCATATCCGCGAAAAAGCTGCCGAGAAGATCTATTCCGAACTTGGTCGGTTCAAGGCGTTGCACGATGCCAAGCCAGACTTGAAAATCGGCGTTGCAGGTTGTGTAGCGCAAGCCGAGGGCGAGGAGATCATGCGCCGCCAGCCGATGGTTGATCTGGTGGTTGGTCCGCAAAGCTATCACCGCCTACCGGCGATGGAACAAGCGGTGGCGCGCGGTGAAAAAGCGCTGGATACGGACTTCCCTGAGGAAGACAAATTCGAAAAGCTGAAAGCGCGCCCCAAGGTCGCCCGTGGCCCAACCGCGTTTCTGACTGTGCAGGAAGGCTGCGATAAATTCTGTGCCTTTTGCGTAGTGCCCTATACGCGCGGTGCCGAAGTTTCCCGCCCCGCCGATCGTATCCTGCAAGAAGCCCGCGATCTTGTCGCGGCAGGCGTGCGCGAAATTACCCTGCTTGGTCAGAACGTGAATGCTTATCATGGCGCCGAGGGCGGCTTGGCCGGTCTTATCTGGCAATTGGACAAGATCGAGGGGCTATCGCGTATCCGTTTTACGACGTCCCACCCTAACGACATGGATCAGGCGCTGATTGATGCCCATGCGACATGTGGCAAACTGATGCCCTACCTGCATCTGCCAGTACAGTCGGGCAGCGACCGGATCCTCAAGGCGATGAACCGCAAACACACGGCCGCGCAATATGTTGATCTGATCGCACGCATTCGTGGTGTGCGTCCTGACTTGCTTTTGTCGGGCGATTTTATTGTCGGGTTCCCTGGCGAAACGGATCAGGATTTTGAAGATACAATGGAATTGGTCCGCACCGTAAATTATGGGCAGGCCTATTCGTTCAAGTATTCAACCCGTCCAGGCACACCCGCCGCCGAAAAGGCACAGATAGATGATGGGCTGGCAACCGAGCGCTTGCACCGTCTTCAGGCGCTTTTGACAACGCAGCAACGCGCGGCGCAGCAATCCATGGTTGGCCGTGAAGTATCAGTGTTGTTTGAAAAAGTTGGGCGACTTGAAGGGCAGTTAATCGGGAAATCGGAATATCTGCATGCGGTTCATGCCGTCGCGCCGCGTGGCGACATCGGACAGATTCGCAAGGTCAGAATAGTCGAGTCGGTCACAAATTCGCTTGGTGGCGAACTGGTCGCCTAGCGCCCGTTAGATGAACTTGGCGGGCCAAGTCCTTCGCAAATCAGCATTATCGGACTTGTCCACAGGACAATAATGCCCAATCAGTAGCTTTGTTGCGCATTGAGACACAATATGTGGTGATTAGTCCTTCCAAAACACGCAGAATTGACTGACAATATCGGAATGATAGTCAACGCGTGCCTGTCTGTTCAGTCGCGTGCGCAAAAGAAGTAAGACGAGAGGGTGTTACAGTGGGAAAAATGACTGCCGGAACAATGAAGATGGCGATGGGCGGCCTTTTGGCTGGTCTCATCAGCTTGGGGTCCGTGTCGAGTGCCGTTTCGCAAGCGCGCACAAATGTGGGTGAAGAATATACGCCGACAATCTGGGTTGACCCGGATGGCTGCACCCACTGGGTCATGGATGACGGCGCCGAAGGTTATATGTCGCCGCGCCGTAACCGCGATGGCTCGCCGATTTGTATGCGCAGCGATATTTGCGGCATCATCCCGTCCGATCAGCTTTTTGCAACTGACCAACATTCGATTTCGGAAGCTAACAAACAACGCCTGATGTCGTTCTTCCAGAACGCAAACGCGTATGGTTTCCTGATTTACGGCCATACAGATGAGCGTGCATCTGACGAATACAACATGGCTCTTTCGGATCGCCGCGCGAATACGGTTGCCGCGGTCGCCCGCCAAGCGGGTGGTAGTGTCGTCGATGTGCGCGGATTTGGCGAACGCCAGCCCCGTGTGGCTGGTCAGGCAGCGGCGGAAAACCGTCGCGTTGAAATCTATTGCATTCGCTAAGGAGCACGAAAATGAACGTTTTGAAAATCTCTGCTCTGGTCGTGGCAGGCTTCTCGCTTACGGCTTGTAGTGATCGCACTGGCGCTGAGCGCTCTTTTGACTCGGGTATCGACTCTAAACACCTGAGCCAATTGGTCGCCGGTATCTGGGTCGATCCGAACGGCTGCGATCACTGGATCATTGACGATGGTGTCGAGGGTTATCTGTCGGAACGTCTGACGCCTGATGGTCGCCCTGTGTGTTCCGGTGTTGCGCCGCCTAACACGGCTGTTGGCCCGTTCCGCGCTGGTACAATCATTGGTGATCCGCTTTGATTGCAGGCACGACGAATACGAAAGGGGCCGCGGCGGATGCTGCGGCCCTTTTTCGTTCAAGAATACACGTTGGGTGGTTGCGCCCGCCCGAGCGTCTTGCAAACATCCCGTGCATCTTGCAAACATAACGACAGGCATTTGATCCAAGGAGATTTGATTGGCCACTCGTGCAATCACACCACCCGCCACGCCCGCCCCGTCATCCGAGGCGCTCTTGGAATTTCCCGACAACTTCTTACTGATCGATCTGTGCGGCGAATATGATCGCAACCTTGCCGCCATTGAAGACCGCCTTGGCGTTCAGATTATGCGCCGTGGCAATCAGTTGGTCATTATGGGTGACGACACCGTACGCGACGAAGCAGCCGAGGTGCTACGCGGGCTTTACGCGCGCCTTGAAGCGGGCCGTACCATTGAGGCAGGCGATATTGATCGCGAGATGCGGATGGGAAAATCCGAGGCTGACACCGCGCCACAATCGGGCGACCAGATGGATCTGATTCCGGCCAACCGCGTCGAAATCAAAACCCGCAAGAAACTGGTTGAACCGCGCACAGACGCACAAAAGACCTATGTGAAATCGCTGTTCGCCAACGAACTTGCTTTTGGGATCGGTCCGGCTGGCACGGGCAAGACCTATTTGGCGGTCGCTGTGGGTGTGAACATGTTGATCAACGGCCACGTAGATCGGATCATTTTGTCGCGCCCTGCAGTGGAGGCTGGTGAAAAGCTGGGTTATTTGCCCGGTGACATGAAGGACAAAATCGATCCTTACATGCAGCCTCTATATGATGCGTTGAATGATTTTCTGCCGGGCAAGCAGACCGCCAAACTGATTGAAGAAAAGCGGATCGAGATTGCGCCGCTTGCATTCATGCGCGGCCGAACGCTGGCCAATGCATTTGTAGTGCTGGACGAAGCCCAGAATGCGACGACCATGCAGATGAAGATGTTCCTGACCCGCCTTGGCGAAGGCTCGCGTATGGTGATCACGGGGGACCGCACCCAAGTTGATTTGCCGCGTGGTGTGCAATCGGGCCTGCGTGATGCGGAACGCCTGTTGAACCGCATTCCAAGCATCAGCTTTAACTACTTCACCTCAAAGGACGTGGTGCGCCATCCGTTGGTCGCCGCGATCATCGAGGCCTACGAGGCGGATGATCCATGATCATGATACGGGCATGAGCGTCGATGTAATTATCGAAGACAAGCGCTGGCAGGCAGCAGATCTCGCAGGTCTTGCCGAGGTCGCAGTTGCACAAGTCTACGCTGATCTGGGTATTCCAGACGATTGGGAGATCAGCCTGATGGGCTGCAACGACGCGCGGATCGCTGATCTGAACGCGGATTTTCGCGGCAAGCCGCAACCGACCAATGTGCTGTCATGGCCATCTGAGGAGCGTGGCGCGGATCTTGACGGTGGGCAGCCCAAGCAGGTGCGCGATCCCGAATTGGGCGATATCGCCATCGCTTTTGACACCTGCAAGCGCGAAGCCGCCGACGCGGGCCGCACAATGGCGGATCATTGCAGCCATCTGATCGTGCACGGCACCCTTCATTTG
>JBLHNX010000086.1:0-8938 GCA_047622125.1 Paracoccaceae bacterium
GTCATGACGACCCCAGACGCTCCGCGCCCAAGCGAGAGAAGTTTCAGCACCATCATCAGGCGGGTTGTGGCAGTATCCAACGGCTCGCCGACGCCGCAACAGTGGGACAGGATCAGATTGCGTTGCAGGGTGGCGACATCCTGCGGCGCGATCTTGACGCTTGCCAGTTTGCCAAAGCCGGTGTTGATGCCGTAAACGGCTGCGTCGCCTGCAGCGGCCTGCGCGACTAGTGCAGCGGCGGCGTTGATGCCAGCGTGCGATGACGGGTCAAGCGTGACAGATTCTTGGCCAGACCAAATGTCGTGCAACTGCGCCAAAGTGGCCGCGCCAGGCGTAAGGATAACAGTCATAGCGACCCCTTGAAGATGCGAGAGTGAAGCGGGTTGAACCCGATTCGATAGGAGAGTTCCGCCGGATGGCTGGCGTCCCAGATGTTAAGATCCGCGCGCGCACCCGCAACAATGCGGCCGCGATCCTGTGCACCCAAAGCCTGCGCGGCATGGGCGGTCATGCCCAAAAGCGCCTCAAGCGGGGTCATGCGAAACAAGGTGCAAGCCATGTTCATGGTCAGCAGTGGTGATGTCAGCGGCGACGAACCCGGGTTGCAATCTGTGGCCAGTGCCATCGGCACGCCATGGTCGCGGAACGCTTGGATGGGCGGGCATTGGGTCTCGCGCAATGTGTAGAACGCGCCGGGCAGAATGACGGCAACGGTGCCCGATGCCGCCAGTGCGCCCGCATCCGCGTCCGTGGCATATTCCACATGGTCGGCACTCAGTGCGCCAAATTTGGCGGCCAACTGCGTGCCACCAATATTGGACAGTTGCTCTGCATGGAGTTTGACGGGCAATCCCAATTTGGTCGCCACAGCAAACACTCGCGCGATCTGGGCGGTATCAAAGGCGATCCCTTCGCAGAACCCGTCCACCGCATCAACCAGCCTTTCGGCATGCGCAGCGCGCAGGGCGGGGATACATATATCGTCGATATAGGCGTCCGCGTCGGCACACCCCGCAGGCACGGCATGGGCCCCAAGGAAGCTGGTGCGCACGTCAATCGGGCGCACCTTCGCAATCTGGCGGGCCACCCGCAGCATCTTCAACTCGGTGTCGCAGTCCAGCCCGTAGCCCGACTTCACTTCGATCAGCGTGACACCTTCGGCGATCATTGCGTCGACCCGTGTCAGGGCGTCGGCAAGTAGGGCGTCCTCGGATGCAGCGCGGGTCGCTGAAACAGTCGCGACGATACCACCCCCCGCCTTCGCGACTTGTTCATAGCTGGCGCCGTTTAGCCGCAGTTCGAATTCGGCCGCGCGGTTGCCGCCGAAAACGACGTGGGTATGACAGTCAATCAATGCTGGTGTTACAAGCCGGCCACCAAGGTCGTGTATTTCAAGGCCGCGGTATGCATCGGGCAAGTCGGACGCCCCTCCGGCCCATGCGATCTTTGCGCCTTCAAGCGCAATCACCCCATCGCCAATCAGCCCAAAACTGTCGTCGTTTTGTAGCGTAACAAGTTGTGCGTTGGTCAAAAGCATCGGTATCGGCTCACTTGCTAATAATCACGATAGGTGTTTTTATGTGCATACATATTATTTTTGTCAAGCGAGAGCGCGATGCAAACTGTTTGGGCCAAATCCGCATTATTGCCGACAGGCTGGGCGTTAGACGTGCGTGTCGATATTGATGACGCAGGTCGGATCAGTGCCGTTCAAACCAATGCTGCGATGGCAGGTGACAGGCGCGATCTTTTGTTGCCTGCCCCCGTGAACGTGCATAGCCATGCATTTCAGCGGGCCATGGCTGGTCTGACCGAACGGCGCGGGCCAAGTCCAAGCGACAGTTTCTGGACGTGGCGGCAGTTGATGTTCCGGTTTCTTGACCGGCTGAGCCCTGATCACGTGGAGGCGATTACCGCCTTTGTGCAGATGGAAATGCTTGAAGCCGGATACGCGACCAACGCTGAATTCCACTATCTGCACCATCAACCAAGCGGCGCGCCTTATGACAGCATTGCCGAGATGTCAGAGAGGATCGTCGCGGCTGCGGCGCAAACTGGAATCGGGCTGTGTCTGCTACCTGTCCACTATCAGTTTGGCGGATGTGACGGGCGGGATTTGACCGCAGGGCAGATCAGGTTCGGCAATGATCTGGACAGATTTCAGATGTTGCATGAGGGGGCCGTCGCGGCGCTCTCGCGGCTTCCTGACGACACAGGGCGTGGGGTTGCACCGCATTCTTTGCGGGCCGTCAGCGTTGAAAACCTCAAATCGTACGGTGCACATTTCCCAACTGGTCCGATCCATATGCATTTGGCCGAACAGGCGCCTGAAGTTGACGAAGTGTGCGCCCATTGGGGCGCGCGCCCTGTTGAATGGGCCCTGGATAACATGGGACTTGATGCACGCTGGTGCCTGATTCATTGCACGCAAATGGCGCCGCAAGAAACCGTCCGGTTGGCACAGTCGGGGGCCGTCGCCGGGCTTTGCCCAATCACCGAAAGCAGCCTTGGCGATGGAATTTTCGATGCGGTTCGTTGGACAAACGCAGGGGGCGCAATTGCTGTTGGGTCTGACAGCAACATCCGCATCTCGCTGAGCGAGGAGTTGCGCACGCTGGATTATTCGCAACGCCTGCGCGACGGCACGCGGGCCGCTTTGGCGTCGTCTGATCACGCGACAGGCCGACGGATGCTTGAGGGTATTTTGCAGGGTGGCGCGCAAGCTTCGCAACGCAAATCCGGACGGCTCGAAGTTGGGTATTGGGCTGATATGCTAACGCTTGATACGGACAATGAACACATGTGGGGTCGGACCCAAGATACCGCTCTTGACGCTTGGATTTTTGCTGGCGACGACAGGCTTGTGCGCGATGTTTGGTCTGCGGGTCGTCACATGGTAAAAGACGGGCAACACATCGCGCGCACTGACATTATCGCGACCTACAAGCGCACCATTGACGCATTGAAAGACGCCATATGAACACGCATACTTTTCGAAATTGGCAAAGCGTGCAGACCGAAGTGCTGCGCCGCATCCATGCCCGCGAATGGAAGCCAGGCGACCTGATCCCGAACGAAGCAGACTTGGCGCTCGAATTTGGCTGCGCGCGCACCACTGTGAACCGCGCGTTGCGCGCAGTGGCTGAGACCGGCGTGCTAGACCGCCGCCGCAAGGCCGGAACCCGGGTCGCAACGCAACCTGTCGCCAAAGCCACACTCAACATTGCCGTTATTCGCACCGAGATCGAAGATCGGGGCCAAACCTACAGCTATCGGCTGATCACGCGGCATGACGCCGTCCCGCCTTTGGCGATCAGCAGTGCAATGGAAACGTCTGCAAGCCGGCCCTTGCTTCATGTTGGCGCGCTGCATTCGGCGGACGGCACACCCTATGCATTCGAGGATCGGTGGATTGATCCTAACGTGGTTCCCGCCGCTTCGCGCGAGGGTTTTGAAACCGTAAGCGCCAACGAGTGGCTCCTCAAGCACGCCCCTTATACGCATGGCGAAATATCTTTCGCCGCAACTTCGGCTACCCAAGAAGACGCCGTTCTTCTTCAGTGCCCGGAAGCTAGTGCTTTGTTTACGATCAATCGCGTCACATGGGATAGCGGGGCGGCAGTGACCAAGGTGCGTTTGCTGTTTCGTCTTGGTCACAGCATGCGCGCGGTCTTGTGATGGGCCGTGCCTGACTGAATTGAAAAATGGGGCCTTACCCCAGCACGCGCTTAAACAGGCTAATCAACCGTTTTACGCGGCCCGTGTAGGGCGGAAAGATCAGCGACAGGACCGAGAAATGATTGGTCAGAACTGGGCGCAGGTGGCTAAAGGCGCGAAAGCCGAAATATCCGTGTGCGGACCCCATCCCCGAGCCATTTACCCCGCCGAACGGAATGCCATGGTGAACGAATTGCGCCGACGTCAGGTTGACACCCACGCCACCTGAACTTGTGGCAGCGATGACGTCATCGGTCCGCCCGCGGTGCTTGTCGAAGATATACAGCGCCAGCGGCTTGGGCCGTGCGTTAATCTGGCGAATGACGTCTGCGATATCATCATAGGTTATGACGGGCAGGATCGGGCCAAAGATTTCTTCGTGGTCGATTTGCATCTCAGGCGTGATGGCTTCTATCAGTGTCGGGGCCATGTTGCGGCCCTGCGCGTCGCCACCTAAAATCACCCGCGCGCCTTTGCTGACGGCATCATCTAATAGACCCACAAGTCGCTCAGCGTGTTTATCACTCACGATCTGCGCAAGATGGGTGCTGTTTTTGCCATCGCCATAGGAGCGCGCAATGCGCTCGCGCAGCGCGGCTAAGAAATCATCTTTGATTACGCGGTGGACGAACACGTGATCAGGCGCGATGCAGGTCTGCCCCGCATTGGAAAACTTACCAAACGCGATCCACTTTGCAGCCGACTTTAGATCGGCATCCGGCCCGATAATGGTTGGCGATTTACCACCCAATTCTAACGTGACAGAGGCGAGCGTTTTTGCGGCCGCTGCCATTACGATTTTTCCGACCGCGGGGCTGCCTGTGAAAAAGATATGGTCGAAGGGCAACGCCAGCAGCGCTTGCGACGCGTCGACGCCACCCTCGATCACTGTCACGAGGTCGGGCGAGAACGTCTCCTTTACCAGCCGTGCAATCAATGCCGAGGTCGCAGGCGTCATTTCCGACGGTTTGATGATCGCGCTATTGCCTGCCGCCAATGCAGAAACCAGCGGGCCAATAGCGAGAAGAAAGGGGTAATTCCAGGGCGCAATGATGAGGCAAACACCCCGGGCCTCGGTCCGCACGCGCGCCGATGTTCCGAAAGTGACCAGTGTTGGCGCGGCGCGGCGTGGTCGCATCCAGCGGCGCAAGCGGCGCGACGCATGGCGAATTTCTTGCATGGCCGGAATGAATTCGCTTAGGATCACCTCGGCTTTGGGTTTGCCAAAATCGGCGGCCATAGCTGTGACAAGTGCTGCCTCGTTTTGCTTTATAGCGGCGGCAAGACGGTCAAGCGCGGCGCGGCGTTCCTTGAGGCCAAAGGTGTGCCTGCGCGCCACCATACCGGCCTGCTGATGCGCAAATGCTGCACCAATGTGATCCCCATCTATTTGTGCCATCTTATTCATCTTATAGCCCAGCCTGTTCAAGTCGTGTCACCTGTTCCAGAATCCAGCTTGAAACCTGATCGGGCGCGGTAACGACGATCATGTGCCCCCCGTCGATCAATGTCAGCGTCGCGTCCGCCACCGCATCGCGCAACAGATTGCCATGGTAATCGGGTTCAAGCACTTGATCAGACCGGCCAAACAGGATGCCAACTGGCATTTTCAAAGTCGCATAGCGCGCCGCCATATCGGGTAAAGCCTTAGCAATTGCAATCATGTCGCCACCGGCCGCGAAATAGCTTTGCGGTCGGATCGACAGAAGGCTGCCGCCCACTGTGCCAAAATTGGGGGGCATGGCCTCGGGTGCAAAAACGGCTTTGGCGGAACTGTCGAAAATCATCAGGCCCAAAGGCGTCGCGAAGGTAAGCGACACGAAGCGGCGCAGGCCAACCGATCGAATGCCCAACGCGGCGAATGCGGTCGATGTGCTGGCGCGTGGCTGGCTTGCGGGTGCGATCACGGCCAGCCCGCCAATCTTGTCAGGATGGTTGAGCGCAAGGTTCAGCGCGACCGCACCACCAAGCGAATGACCGACGATCAAGGGTGCCTTAAGGTCAAGGGCGGCGATCAGCCCTGCCACCACATCGGCCTGACCATCAATTGTGTTCTCCCCACGCGCGAGGGGTGCTGAATAGCCGGATCCTGGCCGGTCAAGAAGGATGACGCGGTGATCCACTGCAAGCCTGTCCACAAGAGCGGGCGCAAAATTGCGCATCTGCCCCGACAGTCCATGGATCAAAACGATGGGCTGGCCCGTGCCGCGATCCAGATAATGAACATCCGCGCCATTGATGGTGAGTATTTCGCCGTTCTGCGGAATGCGGCTCTCGAGCCAGAGCGTTGCCCCCTGCGTGATCAGTGCAAGGGTCACAAGGGTGGCCAGCGAACCGGCAAGCAGTTTGGTAAGCAACGACCGCATTACGCGGCCCTGCCGACAGCAGGTTTTAGGTGTCTGAACAGGATCATGTTTGGGTGCCGCCTAGTGCAAACTGCTTTTCACATAGAATAACACGACCCACCCCGACGAGAGAAACGCTGCGTCAAGCGAATGCCAAGGCGGAACAAAGGCAGCGCCGTTTCGTTTAAGCGTTCGCCAAAATCTCGAATACGCGCTCGCGGTCTGACAGGACGAGCAAAAGGGCCAAGTCGCCCGGCTGCAACTGGTCAAATATCTGCTTTGCGCCGATCGATGGGGAACTGACATGCGCGATGTGTTCAGGTTTGATGCCTGCCGAAGTCGCCGAGGCCTGTATAAGGGCTGGCGTTTCATCCAATGCCCGACCGCGCAAGTAGTCGTCGATTTCTGCGATGACGATCAGGTCGGGCTTAAATTGCAGCGCCGCGATAGTCGCTTCAGCAGTGCTTTGGTCTGATCTGTCGCCGGGTTGGCTTAGCATCATGAAACGACGCTTGGACGGAAACAGCGCCATCGCATCACACACCGCCGAAATAGAGTGGGGGTTGTGCGCAAAATCAACGAAAATTCGCGCGCCATTGTGGTGAAATTCGTTAAAGCGGCCGGGGTTGTTTCGGGCGTCAGAAACAAAACTTGAAAGCCCAAGCCGGATCGCGTCGCGTGGTAGGCCAAGCGCGCTACTGGCGCATATCGCGGCAAGCGCGTTGTGGATGTTGTATTTCGCAGCGCCCGCCAAGGTGATTGGCACATCCGCCACCGCGAGGGTCAATGCCGTGGTGCTGCCATCGAAAAAGACCATCTGGCCTTGATCAAGATAAGCACAGGGCTGGCCCAGCTTTTTTGCCTGCAATATCTGAGGTGCGGCCGCATCAAGCGAAAACCACCAGATCGGCGCGGATATGTTTGCCGCGCCCTCCACCACATGCGGATCATCAGCGTTGAGCACCAACACGCCATCCGACGCCAAGCCACGCGCAACCGCAAACTTGGCCTGCGCCAGTTCGGTTAGTGTGTTCACGCCATATTCGCCCAAGTGGTCCTTGGCGACGTTTGTGACGACCGCCACACGCGCACGCCGGCATGCCAATCCACGGCGCAAAATTCCACCACGCGCCACCTCGAGGCAGGCAATCTGAACCCGCGGATCGCGCAGGACCATCCGAGCGCCCCCCGGGCCAGAATAGTCGCCACGATCAAGGACATCGTCATCGACCTGCACATGATCGGTTGACGTCATACCGGTGACCTTGCCCGCAGCGCGGGCAATAGCAGCGCACAGTCGGGTTGTTGTTGTCTTGCCGTTTGTTCCAGTGATCAGCGCGAACGGCACATCATGCAGGGTTGGCCATGGCACCTGATCCGGTTTTGGCAAACCCGCTATGGGCCACGTCCGAGAGCCGATCCCGTGGCCAAGCGAAACCTCGTCATCATCGCACAGGATATCCACATCGTGCGCCGCCGCCGCAGCGATCAACGCGATCAAATCCGGATTTGCCTCTTGCGCCATGACCGTTTTCAAATCGTTGATCATTTGCGCGAACGGCATATGCGCGGCGTTCAAAAGCTCGGCAGCGCAATAGTGCCATGCTGTCAGAGCGGCAAAGATCGCCGTATAAAGCTGGTCCATCGGCGCGGAGATCGCCAGATTAACGCCCCCTTGAAAGCGACGATGCGCGAGGCGTTCATCCGTCCAGCCAAGTGCGTCCAGTACATGGCGCGCGTGCTTTTCCCACAAAGACGTCAGCGTGCCGGCATCGATATCTTCGAAAAAGACATCAACCACTGCGCCGGGGTGATCCCAAATAAGGCCCGGTCCAGTCAGACGGCGAACCGGATCAATACGGATATTGTTGGCCTGCGCCCAGTTGATATCAAGCGCGGCTTCAAGCTGTTCGATACGATCCATGTTACTGCCCTGATCAATCGCCGTCTTCGACATCGCCACGGGCCAGTCGCACACCGCGTGCGTCGCGTATCATATTTGAATCGCCGTCGACCATATCTTCAAATGGAACAGGCGCCTGATTGCCAATCGAAGCCGCGGCAACATGGCCAGCCTGATCGGACACGTTGAAATAGATGATCTGTTTCCAGCAGCGCGCGCTATTGTCGCCAAAAATGATCACGAGATCACCCTGCTTTGCCATATCAAGGCTTGCTGCCACAGCGTCTTCCTCGTTTGGAATGACCGAGATTTGATCCTCGGAAATTCCGTTCTTGAGGAACTCAGCCTTAAACATTTGCGGGATTTCGTCGTCACCACGCTTGCGCCGATCATCGTCTGCTTTGCAGATATAGTGGTCAAAGTGTCCCGACAGGATGCGCGCAGCATCAGCGACATCGCGGTCACGGCGGTCGCCAGGTATTGATAGCACAGCGATGCGCTGTCCCTTGACATCAAGTCGATCGACAAGCCCTGCCATTGCGCCCAAGGCCGCTGGATTATGGCCGTAATCAAGGATCACTTTGAAGGGGTGTTCATCAAACACATTCATCCGGCCCGGAGCCTGAAAGTAGCTGGTGTCGAAGGTTCGCAGGCCGATGCGGATATTGTCCAGATCAACGTCGAAACTGTATGCCATTGCCGCCGCAAACATGGCGTTCTGGACGTTGTGCATTGCCTTGCCTTCAAGGGTCGCAGGGATCAGATGTGACCACAAAACGGGCATATGCAAGCCGTTGTCATAGATCGTTAGCATGTCACCACTCATGCCTTGTTCCAGCACGATTGCCTTGCCACCTGCTTTGATATGTTCCTTGACCAGCGTGTGACTGGGATTGACCGTCACGTAAAAGATTGAATCCACTTCGGCGTAGTCGGCCATTTTCAAGCATTCAATATCATCGGCATTCAACAC
>JBLHNX010000087.1:0-8875 GCA_047622125.1 Paracoccaceae bacterium
CAGACGCGGATTTCAACGCCATGATCGCCGAGACAATCGACAGCATCTATCGCGCGTCGATTGCCGGGTAAGGGGGCGCTCGGCAAGGTCGTGGCCGACATATGACGGCGAAATACACCGGAAAATGTCTTTGCGGCGGCGTTTCCTATGTGGCTGAAGGGCGGCCCGTTATCGTTGCCCAATGCCACTGCGAAGAATGCCGCCGATTAAGTGGAACAGGGCACACGATTGGGGCCATGTTCCGGTCGGACGCCGTGACTGTTTGCGGGGCACCGCGCGAATTCAGCTATTCATCCGGCAGGGATTCGACCGTCACAAAGGCGTTTTGTGCGACCTGCGGCAGCCCCATTTTTGGGAAAAACACCCGCTTGCCGGAACATGTGACTCTGACACTTGGCACCATGGACGATGCAAAGGGGCTGGAGGTCGAAGTGGTTATATTCGGGCGCGACAAACCGCATTGGGACCAGCTTGGGGATGATGTTGCTTGTTTCGCGACGCAGCCCGATTGGGCGCCCGAGAGTTAAGCTTTTTCATCGGCTAGCTTGGATCGCGCCCTCAGGATAAAGATGAAGGGGCGGATTTCTCCGCCCCTTCCCCATTCAACTGGGCCATGGCATGCGAGGGACATGCCTCCTGGGAATGCAAGCCAGGGTTTAGTTGAAGTTATAAACGACAGACATACCAAAGGTGTTTTCGGCGTCTTTGAAGCTCTTGTCGGTCAGATCGTTGAACCGTGTTGCGTAGCTTGTGCGCAGCGACAGTGTATCGGTCAGAGCGACGTTCAGCGCCAGATCGTTGGCCAATGTTGTGGCAAATTCCGAATAAATGATGTCGGTGTCGTTGCTGATAAACACAGTATCAGAGATGCTGTAGAACAGGTTGTTGGAAACCGACGCCGCAGCTTGGGACACGTCCGCACCACCAACGATTTCGGCAAAACGGTAGCCTGGGCCAGCCTGAATAGACCACTGAAAAGCAGAGGTATTATACAGACGGTAGCCTGCGCCCACACCAACGAACAGGTCCTGCGTGTATTCGTCAGGAGTTGTTGTCAGACGGTCCATCGACAGATCAGCCTGACCGTAAAGGAACACGCGGGACGACATATCGCGACGGTAGTCGATCCCGGCCAGCAAGGTGTTGTCGGTTGTAACACCGTTTTCTTCGCCAAAGGCATAGGCAAGGTTGGTGTCAAAACCGTTGACGCCGTCGTACCAGCCGTAGCGCATACCAACACCCAGATCGGACGATGTGTCACCGTCGTTGGACGTCGACATTAAACGCAGGGCGACCGAACCGTAAGAGCCGACTGCGCGGCCTTCGTTGCCAAAGCGGCCGATGTCGCGCTCTGCGTCGTCAGCGATTTGCTCTTCGAGATCGTCAATAGCTGAATCAGCTGCGCCTGCGTTATCGAATGTTGTGGCTTGGGCGAATGCTGCGGATGCCACGAATGCGCTGATGACAGCGGCGGTGAAAATATTCAGTTTCATAGGGGTCTTCCTTTCCCAAAGAAGGTGTGACCCGCACTCAGTAAGAGAAGCGGGAGCATCTCTGCTGAGGGAGATTTATGACAACCATTTGTATAAGTTAAATTCAAAATAATCGGGTTATAAACGAGTATTACTCGCCTGAATGACGAGATTCCGCCTGCCCAAGAATTTCGACGTGATTATCCTCACTTAGCCTCTCGAGGGATTTGATCACCGATGCCCCTGCCGCTTCGGCCCCTGCCGCAACTGACAATAATGTCGCACGTGCGGCCTCGCGGATGTCGGGATCAAGGTCTTCGCGCCACACTGCCCAGACCGGATATGGGAAACGGGGGGCGTCTGGCACCAGAAACATCCGCCCAGCGTCGAGGTGGGTCTTCACATAACGGGCAGGCAGGTAAGCCGCTGCGCGCCGGTTGAGCACATATTCCCCAGCCAAGGCACCCAAAGCAAAGGTGAGGCCAGGGTTCGTTAACACGGGCAAGGCTTGCGCATGGGCAACGACGAATTCAGGACCCCAGTCAATAAAGACATAATCATCAAAAATCGTGTCCATATCGGCGTCAGCAAAGGTTGCAACCATCACCAACTCCTCAGCAAGGATTTGCTCGGCTTCCAGACCGGGCCGCAATTGCGGCATATATAACAGACCCGCCTGCATCACTCCTTCGATCAAAAAGCGCGTCAGACGGTCCGGCATCCCCAATTCGGCGCGCACATTCAAGTCGGGCATCCGGTCCTGCAAGGCATCCACCCAACGAAACCCCAACCGCGGCCACAGTGAATACTGCGCGCCCACTGTCAGGCTGCGGGTATAGCCTTCGGGGATGGCAATCTGCTGGCGGGCTTCCTCCCAGACGCGGATCATCGACAGGGCATACTTTTCAAACTCGCGACCTGCGCTTGTCAGTTCGGCCCCTGCGCGTGATCGCGTAAACAGCGGCTTGCCGAGCGAGTCTTCAAGCCGCTGAATGCGCAGAGACACCGCCGACTGCGTCACAAACAAGCGATCCGCCGAGGCCACGAACGACCCCGATGCGGTCACTTCGAGGAAGGTTTTTAAAAGGGTGATATCCATCGTCGGTCCCTGCCATGTGGTGCACAATCCCACATCATTTGCACAAATATGAACGAGAGGGATTCACAAAGCGAATCAGATATGCGAATTTAACCCCAGTCGCCCGTTAGAGGTGACAGTGAGGCAGAGACATGACCAGACGCACGCGCCCAGCCATGGGTGTTCTTTTAGGGGTCGCAGGCATGATGATGCTGGCCCTGTATTTTACCTTTGCCGCCGTGCAAGGCGATTACGGTGTGTTCAAACGCGCCGAGGTAGACGCCGAAGCACGCGTACTGCGGGCGGAGCTTGCCCTACTGCAAGCGGATGTCGCGCAGCTGGAAAACCTGACCCGTCGGCTCTCGGACACCTACCTTGATCTTGATCTACTCGATCAACAGGCCCGCGATATGCTGGGCATGATCCGCGCCGACGAGATTGTTATTCGTTAAACACGGCGTGGAATGTCAATTCGCCCTTGGGTGGATCCGCAAATCCCGCAATCTGGACGAACCTTGGCTGCGTGCCGAGATGGGTCACACCAGCGTCTTGCACAAACCCCAAGCGCCCGTAAAACACCGGATCGCCTGTGAGCGCGACACCCCCGCGCCCGTAAACACCTGCAACCGCGAGCGCGTGATTTACCAACGCCGAGCCAATCCCGCGCCCCTGACGATCAGGGCGCACCGACACTGGACCAAGGCCAAGGCATTTGACGTCACCAATGCGCGCCGGTGACATGGCGATGTGACCGATGACGGCCTTCCCCTCGACCGCGACCAGCGACAGGACCAGCGCGCCAGCGTCACGTAATTTGGCGGGTAATTCGGCCTCGCCCCCATCGGCGTAGGCCTTGCCGGCGAATGCAGCGGCGGTAACTTGCGCGATTGCAGCTTCGTCGCCCGCGGATTCTTGTCTGATTTTCCATTTCATTTCAGGACTAAACCACGTGCCATGCACCCAGTGCAACGCGGGTTTTCGCACTGGCATTGACCTATGGTCACATTGCCTCTCGCAAGTTAGACTTGTCTGATGTATGAGATAGTTTAACGCTAAACTATATTTGCGTCGCCGAGAGGGAGGACCCATGGCCGCCACGAAATCCGCAAAGAAACCAAATGTTTCTGCTGAAGAGCTTCTCGGGCATTACCGCGAAATGCTTTTAATCCGTCGATTCGAAGAAAAGGCTGGCCAGTTATATGGCATGGGCCTGATCGGCGGCTTTTGTCACCTTTATATCGGCCAAGAGGCCGTTGTTGTCGGCCTTGAGGCCGCCGCAGATGAAGGCGACAAGCGCATCACATCATACCGCGACCACGGCCACATGCTGGCCTGTGGCATGGACCCCAAGGGTGTCATGGCCGAGCTGACGGGCCGCGAAGGTGGCTATTCGAGCGGCAAGGGCGGCTCGATGCACATGTTCTCCAAGGACAAGAATTTCTACGGCGGCAACGGCATCGTCGGCGCGCAAGTGCCGCTGGGGGCTGGTCTGGCATTCGCAGACAAATACCTTGGCAATGATCGTGTGACGTTTGCCTATTACGGTGACGGTGCAGCCAACCAAGGTCAGGTCTACGAGACCTACAACATGGCCGAATTGTGGATGTTGCCGGTCATTTTCGTTATTGAAAACAACGGCTACGCCATGGGCACGTCGGTCAAACGGTCAACCAAATCACCCAGCCTTTGGGAGCGCGGGGCCGCTTACGGTATCCCCGGCGAAGAAGTCGACGGGATGGACGTGCTGGCTGTCAAAGCAGCGGGTGAAAAGGCCGTGGCGCACTGTCGGGCTGGCAAAGGCCCCTACATTCTTGAGGTCAAAACCTACCGTTACCGTGGACATTCGATGTCGGACCCTGCGAAATATCGCACCCGTGAAGAAGTTCAGAAAGTGCGCGAAGAACGTGACCCGATCGATCACATCCGCGACATGCTGTTGTCGGGCAAACATGCCACCGAGGAAGATTTGAAAGCGATCGATAAAGAGATCAAGGCGATCGTCAACGAGAGCGCCGAATTCGCCAAGGAAAGCCCTGAGCCGCAGCTCGCCGAGCTTTGGACCGACATTTATGCAGAAGTGGAGGCATAAGACATGGCTACTGAAATTCTCATGCCCGCTCTTTCGCCCACGATGGAAGAAGGCACGCTCGCCAAATGGCTGGTAAAAGAAGGTGATACCGTTTCGAGCGGTGACATCCTTGCCGAGATCGAAACCGATAAGGCCACGATGGAATTCGAAGCTGTCGACGAAGGCGTGATGGGCAAAATCCTGATCGCTGAAGGCACCGAAGGCGTCAAAGTAAACACGCCCATCGCGGTCATGCTGGAAGAGGGCGAAGATGCATCGGCGGCTGTCGCTGTGTCGGCCCCTGCCGCTGCTGCCCCTGCCCCCGCCGAGGCGCCTGCCGCTGTGGCCGCTGCCCCTGCGCCAGTTGTCGCGGACCAGTCGCCGGATTATCCCCAAGGCACACCCATGAAGCAGATGACAGTGCGCGAAGCATTGAATTCAGCAATGGCCGAGGAAATGCGCCGTGACGACACCGTGTTCTTGATGGGCGAAGAAGTCGCTGAATATCAAGGTGCTTATAAGATCAGCCAAGGGCTCTTGGCCGAATTTGGTGAAAAGCGCGTAATCGACACGCCGATCACCGAACACGGCTTTACAGGAATCGCAGTTGGCGCGTCGTTTGGTGGTCTGCGCCCGATCGTCGAATTTATGACCTTCAACTTTGCGATGCAGGCGATTGATCAGATCGTCAATTCGGCAGCCAAGACATTGTATATGTCCGGCGGCCAGATGGGTGCGCCGATTGTGTTCCGTGGAGCTAACGGTGCCGCGGCCCGAGTTGGTGCGCAGCACAGCCAGTGTTACGCTGCATGGTATATGCAGGTTCCCGGCCTGAAAGTCGTGATGCCCTACTCGGCAGAAGATGCCAAAGGCTTGCTAAAGTCGGCGATCCGCGATCCGAACCCGGTGATCTTTCTTGAGAACGAACTGCTTTATGGTCAGACCTTTGATGTACCTGACATTGAGGATTTCACCCTGCCGTTTGGCAAGGCCAAGATCGAACGGTCGGGCGATGATGTGACCATCGTCAGCTTTGGCATTGGTGTCGGCCACGCGCTTAAGGCGGCTGCAAAGCTGGCGGAAGAAGGCGTAAGCGCCGAAGTCATCAACCTGCGCACCCTGCGCCCGATGGATACAGCCACGGTCATTGCATCCGTGCAGAAAACCAACCGCTGTATCACAGTCGAAGAAGGCTGGCCGCAGGGGTCTGTTGGCGGCTACATCAGCGGCGTTATCATGCAAGAAGCGTTCGATTATCTGGATGCCCCTGTCATCACCTGCACAGGCAAGGACGTTCCGATGCCCTACGCTGCAAACCTTGAAAAGCTGGCGCTGATAACCGTCGACGAAATCGTCGATGCAGCCAAGCAAGTCACCTACCGTTAAGGAGAGAGAGCAATGCCTACAGAAATTCTGATGCCCGCCCTGTCCCCCACAATGGAGGAAGGCACGCTGGCAAAATGGCTTGTCAAAGAGGGCGACACCGTATCAAGCGGTGACCTTTTGGCCGAGATTGAAACCGATAAGGCAACGATGGAATTCGAAGCCGTGGACGAGGGCGTGATTGGCAAGATCCTGATCGCGGAAGGCACGGAAGGCGTCAAAGTGAACACGCCTATCGCTGTGATACTGGAAGATGGTGAAAGTGCTGCTGATATTGGCGCGGCGTCTGCGCCAGCCGCTGCCGCAGCACCCGTTGCCAAGGCCGAAGCACCTGCTACTGGCGCTGCTGCGCCTGCCCCGGCCGCCCCCAAGGGTGGTGATGGCAAGCGCGTGTTTGCAACGCCACTTGCCCGCCGGATTGCTGCGGATAAGGGGCTGGATTTGGCAAACGTCAAAGGATCAGGCCCACATGGCCGGATCGTCAAGGCCGACGTGGAAGCCGCGCAGCCCGGTCAAGCAGCAGCAGCCGCACCTGCTTCTGCTGCGCCAGCGCCTGCTGCTGCAGCCAAGGGTGCTGCAATGGCATCTGGTCCAAGCACTGATCAGGTTCTCAAAATGTACGAGGGCCGCGCCTTTGAAGAGGTCAAACTCAACGGGATGCGCAAGACTGTCGCCGCCCGTCTGACCGAAGCCAAGCAATCGGTGCCGCATTTCTATCTGCGTCGCGACATCCAGCTGGATGCACTGCTGAAATTCCGCGGCCAGCTCAACAAGCAGCTTGAGTCCAAAGGCGTCAAACTGTCGGTCAACGATTTCGTCATCAAGGCCTGTGCCTTGGCGCTGCAATCGGTGCCGGACGCGAACGCCGTTTGGGCGGGTGACCGGACGCTAAAATTCAGCGCATCGGATGTGGCCGTGGCTGTTGCAGTCGAAGGAGGGCTGTTCACGCCCGTGCTGCAAGATGCTGAAAACAAATCGCTTTCGGCTCTGTCAGCGCAGATGAAAGACCTTGCTGGCCGTGCACGCGATGGCAAACTGGCGCCGCATGAATATGTGGGCGGCAGCTTTGCGATCTCCAATCTTGGGATGTTCGGCATCGACAACTTCGATGCGATCATCAACCCACCGCATGGTGCGATCCTCGCGGTCGGCGCTGGCGTCAAAAAGCCCGTCGTTGGGGCAGATGGCGAATTGGCCGTGGCCACCGTCATGTCCACAACCCTATCTGTCGATCACCGTGTGATTGATGGCGCGCTGGGGGCCAATCTACTGAACGCGATCAAGGAAAACCTTGAGAACCCGATGATGATGTTGGCGTAAACACCAAAAAGTATTGCTAAAAACGCCCCTGTTTCGCGACGGGGGCGTTTTTGTTTGATCTGGCGCAAGGTGTACCTGCACTACCCGATCTAGATCAGCCTCAACACTTAGAACCGGAGACGACCATGGATTGGAAAACCGAACTTGCCACGACAAACGCCAACCTTGACGAGGTGCGCCAAGCACATCCAGAGGCCGCCAAAGCCTTTGGCGGGTTGCACGCGGCAACGATGAAACCCGGCGCGCTGGGTATGAAGGAAAAGGAACTGATCGCCCTGTCAATTGGCATCGCCAAACAATGCGGCGATTGCATCGGCTTTCACGTCAAAGCAGCGATCAAAGCCGGCGCCACCCGTGAAGAAATCGTCGAAGCCGTTGGCGTGTGCATGATGATGGGCGGCGGCCCGTCGTTTATGTATGGTGCCAAAGCATTGGAAGCCTACGACCAGTTGAGCGCGTAAGACCTAGACCCAAGACGGTCTGATCGGCGGTCCGTGGGTGGGCGATGGTACATGGCCGTCATAGCACTTTATGGTGGCCGCGATCATCTTCCATTTCAGTCGTGTGCGCGGCTGGCCAAATCGCCGACCCGCCGGGCGGGCCGTCGATCAGACCGGCGGCCTTCGGCCTTGATTCCGGTCAACTGCTAAGCCTTTTCGTGCAGCAGCTGATCCATCGACACGGAGGGCTGATCGCATCCTGCCTCGCCGACAATACGGGCGGGGACACCTGCAACTGTCACGCACGGTGGCACATTCATCAACACGACAGACCCGGCGGCAATGCGGCTGCAATGGCCGACGGTGATATTGCCCAAGACCTTGGCTCCTGCCCCGATCAGCACACCGTCCTCGATTTTCGGATGGCGGTCTTCTTCTTCTTTGCCGGTGCCGCCCAGCGTCACCGAATGCAACATCGACACGTTGTCGCCGACCACAGCCGTTTCACCTATGACGATGGAATGAGCGTGGTCGATCATCAGCCCCTTGCCGATCCGCGCGGCGGGGTGGATATCAATGCCGAAAATCTCGGACACGCGCATCTGTACGTAATAGGATAGATCGCGCCGCCCGTGCAGCCACAACCAATGGCCAAGGCGATACGCCTGCACCGCCTGAAAGCCCTTAAAGAACAACAGCGGCTGCAAATAGCGATGGCACGCCGGATCGCGATCAAGGATCGCCGTCAGATCGGCGCGCGCCGCGTCGGCCAACGTCGGATCATCCTGATAAGCCTCGTCTGCGATTTCACGCAACATCTGGTCGGACATTTCCGGCGAAGCGAGCTTCATGGAAATACGATATGCCAAGGCACTTTCAAGCGAGCCATGGTGCAGCACAGAGGTATGCACAAGACCACCCATAAGCGGTTCATCTGCAATCGCGGCCTCGGCCTCTTTGCAGATTTGCGACCATACCGGATCGACCTCACTTAGCTTTGCGCGCGGATTTGCCATGACATCGCCCTCACTTTCATGTTCGTCTTAGACCAAATAGGGGGCGCGGGCCAAGATTAAACCCGTGATCACGAAAGACACAAAAATGAATGAGAGCG
>JBLHNX010000088.1:0-8850 GCA_047622125.1 Paracoccaceae bacterium
CGTCCCCGCCCAAGGGCAGCACATAGGCCGTGGCGATGGACAGGTCGGGCGTGACCCGCACTTCGCCAACGGTAATCATCATGCGCCCCAGTTCGAGGTCATGGACCTCGCCGCGCTGGAGGACTTCGGACAGCCTGCGCCGGATCAATTCTCCGACCCGCAGTTGCCGTTGGGAAGGGGCTCGCCCTTCGTGTGATCTGTTCTTTGCCATATGGCCCATGTAAGGAATTGCGTAACGCTTGCCAAGCCGTGCCTTTATCGGGTGACAAAGACGTGACGGAAAGGGAAAAGACATGCAGCATCAGGACGGAATAGTCATCACCGGCGCTTCGGGGCGTATGGGGCAGATGTTAATCAAAATGGTCGCGGCGTCGGATAAGGCCAAGCTGGTTGGCGTGGTCGAACGCGCGGGTCACGATTGGATTGGCCGCGACGTAGGCGAAGCAATGGGCGGTGCCGCGCTGGGCATTTCGGTTACTGACGATCCAGTGGCGGTGTTTGCCCGCGCGCAGGCGGTGATTGATTTCACGTCCCCCGCCGCGACTGTCGAATTTGCCGGATTGGCCGCGCAGGCCCGCGCGGTGCATGTGATTGGCACAACCGGGCTGTCGGATGATGATCTGGTGAAAATCAAGGCCGCCGCGCATCATGCCGTGATTGTGCGGGCAGGGAATATGTCTTTGGGTGTGAACCTTTTGGTGCAGTTGACCAAAAAAGTCGCCGCAGCACTGGATGAAGATTTCGATATCGAAGTGATCGAGGCGCATCATAACAAAAAGGTAGATGCCCCGTCTGGCACCGCCCTGATGCTGGGCGAAGCTGCCGCCCAAGGGCGCGGCGTTTCGCTGGCCGATGTGCGCGACAGCGGGCGGGACGGGATCACCGGCGCGCGCAAACGCGGTGACATCGGTTTCACAGCGATCCGTGGCGGTGACATCGTCGGCGAACACGACGTGCTGTTCGCTGCCGCCGGAGAACGGATCACCCTGCGCCATGTGGCCACGGACCGCGCCGTGTTCGCGCGCGGAGCGCTCAAGGCCGCGCTGTGGGGGCAGGGGCAAAAGCCGGGTGAATACGATATGGTGGATGTGTTGGGGTTGTAGCGGGCGGGCGTGGGCTGGGAAGTCTGCTCTGAGCCCAAAGCTACAAGTTTCCGCGTTGCCGTTAAAGTCTGCTATGTAGGCAGCATCATTAGTATCTTTTGCTATGTCATTGGCACAAGCCACCCAACAATCCCCAAATTATTGCAAGATATCCGTATCCCCCACACTGATTTGTCTAGTTGGGTGAGCCGCCCAATATCATTGGATGGATTTTGATGTGTTGATGTTGAGCAAAACTTGATAATCATGCGGTGCAGTGAACAGAAGATTGAGCCGCAGTGCGTGAAATTGTCTTAGATACCGAAACGACTGGATCTGACCCCGAGACAGGAGATAGGGTCGTCGAAATCGGCGCAGTGGAGCTTTTTGATCATATTCCGACCGGACGAACTTACCATCAGTACATAAATCCTGAACGAATAATGCCAACTGAAGCCTTCGAAGTCCATGGACTCGGTGACGACTTTTTGCGTGACAAGCCTCCTTTCAGAGATATAGCCGCCAGTTTCCTAGAATTTATTGGCGACTCTATTCTGGTCGCCCATGATGCGAGATTTGACCTGAAGTTTCTTAATGCTGAGCTTCGCTGGATCGGTCTTGACTACATCCCGGAAGAACGGGTCATCGATACCCTTGCAATAGCACGAAAGAAGTTTCCTGGGTCGCCAACATCGCTGGATGCACTGTGCCGCCGGTTCAGCATCGACAACTCCTCAAGGACCCTGCACGGAGCGTTGCTAGACAGTGAAATCTTGGCAGAACTGTATTACATTCTCGGGGACTTCAGAAAAATTCGTGAAGCACTTGCCGACCAGGTTTCAATGATATTGCGAAATTCTGCATCCGCGTCGTTATCTGCTCAGGATACAGCGACCAACTTGAGACATGCTATTTCCACTCATTTGAATGATACACGGTCAAATCAACTTTCAGATGAGCTTCAAGTATTCGACGATTTAGCGACCTACTTTGACAACCTTTCGATAAGGTTGCATCAGAAGCCGCCGAAAAAGGAACTTGAGGACCGCGTTAGAGAATTGGAAGCACTGGTTCTCGAGTTAACCAGCCATAGTAAGGACGGTCGCGGAATTGAGCTGAGGAACAACTTTGTCGATTCATTTGTAAAAACATGTGGAAGCACCGCCGCAGTCGCGCTCATTTCGGGTGGGACGCTCCTATTGGGCAGATATGCACCTTCCGCAGTGGATGCACTGATGGACATATTCTCAAAACCTTAGTTGTTTGCCTGCTCTTCGGCTCGAAGTCACTATACAGAAGCGGACATTGATGTTGGTGCCCTTAATGGCAACTAAGTCCCGCACAGCAGACCTTGCCCCCCTTTGCATCACTTCAAATAATCCAGCCACGGACCCTGCTCGGCGATCATGTGGTCGACCAGTTCGGGGATGCCTTTGGACACCGTGACCACAGGATCGACCAGTAGCGCTTGCACGACGAGGTCTTTTTTCTTCTGCAAGATCGCCTCGGCGGTCATGTTGTGGATGCCGATCTGGTTGGACAGCAGGCCGCGGATACCGGCGGGGATGTCCACGGCGATGCCATGCACGCCGTCCATGTCTACATTGGCGGGGACTTCGACGGCGATCCAGTCGGGCAGGTCTTTGATGAAACCGGCGTTGGGAATGTTCACGGCGGCTTCTTCGTAGGCGTTGCCGGTGATAAGCCCTTCCATGATCGGGACGACCCGTTCGTGCAGGTCTTTTTCAATCGTGGGCGTCACATGGCCAAGGTAGTTGCGGTAGTAGGTGTAGAAATCAAGGATGCCGCGGTGGTCGGAACAATCATGCGCCCATTGGATATATTCGCCAAAGTGGCTGTCATAGGTGATCGGCAGCGCCCCGAAAGTGTCGAGGATCACCTTGAACAGCCAGCGGTCTGACCACGGGCGCACATCGGTAATATGGCTCAGGTCGATATCCATCCAGCCTTCGGTGTCCACGGCCTTGCCTGTCTTACGCGAGGCTTGCAGGATTTCGGAATAACCCGGCTGGGTGCTGAAATACCCTTCGGCCTTGGCGCGCACATCGTCATAGGCTGACTTGCCGCTGTCCACGTAAGTCACATCGGTCATCACCGAAAAGTGGTTTAGCCCGCCTGCGCGGTAATGGATTTTGTCACGCGCGACACCCAGAAGCGGCGGCAGGTGCCGTTCGAGCGATGCGATCTCGTGGCACATGCCGATGAATTTGATGCCGGGATAGGCGCGATGCACGGTCGTGGTGATCCGGCTCATCGGGTTGGAATAGTTGAACACGGTAGCGTTTGGCGCGTGCTCCATCACTTTACCGCAAATCTCAAGGATTGGCGGGATGATCCGTAGCGCGTGGAACAGCCCACCGGGGCCGCCGTTTTCGCCGTAAACTTGGCCGATCCCATATTGCTGCGGGATTTTCCAATCCATGTCCCAGAGGGCAAACCGATCCCCGACTTCGATGGAAATCACAACGAAATCCGCTCCGGGCAGGGCCGATGCAAGGTTGGCTTCAACGCTGACAACCTGCTTCAGCCCGTTTTCCTTGATATAGGCATTTGCCACATCTTCGGTTCGCTTGGCAGCCGCTTCGTTGATGTCATTGAGGATGATTTGGGCATCACCCAGATGGGCAGATTGAAAGATATCCCCCAACATACCGGAACCGAATTGCAGACTTCCTGCGCCGACGAGTACAATTTTAGTCATTGGTTATAACCCCTGTGTGCCCGGAGTCTCGCCGGATCGATTATAGGTCTTGATAGGGTTTTAGTGCGAGCCGACCAGCTTGTCATCCTGCTCAAATCGGTCGCCCCGCCTATCCATCGGTTCCCGATATTTTCTGGGCGTGGACTGTCCGACAAAAAGTGAACCACATGCATCTTTCCAGCGTAGAACTCGAAAGACAAATTGCGAGGGACACATGCGCAAGATTGTATTTGCTTTAATCACGGCCACATCACTAGCCATACCGGTCGCAGCGCAGGCGTTTGAGGTGGTCACCGACCGCGATCGTTTTGTCGCACTGTTAGACGGGCGCGAATTACGTCTTGGGTTGCTTGGTATCTCTTTGGATGTGCGCCCTGACGGAACAATCTTGGGTCGCGCAAGTGGCTGGGACGTGTCCGGTAGCTGGACGTGGCAGGACGGGTATTTCTGCCGCGAGATGGACTGGAGCGGGACGCCCATTCCCTACAACTGTCAGTTGGTCGAGGTGCGGGGCGGCGAAAAAATCCGCTTTACCGTGGATCGTGGCGCAGGTGACCGCGCGACGTTCAATCTGCGCTGACCGCTAAAAATCGACGGCGATACCCTTTTTTTCCCAATCGCCAAAACGCACAGGCTCGGGCCCGTCGCGTCCGCCAAGTTCGGTCGGCAAGGGGTCATCTTTGGTCGCCTTGCGTCGGGCTTGGGCCTCTTCAAGTGCGCGCAGGGCCGCAGCAGGCAGGTTTTTTGGTGTATCGTTGGTCATGTCGCTTCCTTGTGGCTCTGATCCTTGTGATATACGGCACAGCCAGCTTTGAACAAGAGGACACCCCATGAGTCAGCAAGGCCTTGCCCCGCGTCGTGCCGCCCTGCACCTGATTGATCAGGTCACAGGCGAGGGCAAACTGCTGCCGGAATTGATTGGTGCGGGTGCCTTGCAACACCTTGCTCCCGAAGATCGTGCACGTGCACAGCGCCTTGCGCTGGAAACCCTGCGCGGGATGAACCGCGCGGACCGGATGCTGGGCCGATTTTTGCAAAAGACGCCGCCGTTGACGGTGCGAAACGTGCTGCGCCTGGGGACGGTGGAAATTGCGGGCGGTGCTGCGGCGCATGGCGTTGTGAATGCCTGCGTTGAAATGGTTGCGCGAGACAAACGCACATCGTCGATGAAGGGGCTGGTTAATGCGATCATGCGCAAAGTCGCCGCTGACGGCCCCGAAGGCTGGGAAAAACTGGCCATTCCGCGTTTGCCCGGATGGCTGCGTGGCCCACTGAGCGATGCTTATGGTCGTGATGTGGTGATTGCGATGGAGGCGGCGCATTTTGCCGGCGCCCCGCTTGATTTGACCGCCAAAGGTGACCCACAGGCCGTTGCGGATGCCGTGGGCGGCATTGTTCTGCCGACCGGTTCGGTGCGCTTGGCAGATGCGGGGCAGGTTACGGCCCTTGCCGGATATGATTTCGGCGACTGGTGGGTGCAGGATGCAGCCGCAGCTATTCCGGTCATGGTACTGGCACCCCAACAAGGCGAGGTCGTTCTTGATCTGTGCGCAGCGCCGGGTGGCAAGACGATGCAACTTGCGGCCGCTGGCGCCCAAGTTGTGGCCGTTGATGGCTCGGCTGGCCGTATGACGCGGGTTGATGAGAACTTGAAGCGTGTAGGGCTAAGCGCCGAGATCGTTGTCTCCGATGCTTTTTCTTATGAAAGCGATGGGTTTGACGCTGTCTTGCTTGATGCGCCCTGCTCTGCGACGGGAACGATTCGCCGACATCCTGATCTACCCCACGCTAAGGATGGATCTGAATTTGGCGCGCTGATCGAACAGCAAAGCCGGATGATTGATCACGCGCTCTCCCTTTTGAAACCGGGTGGGCGGCTTGTATTTTGTACCTGCTCCTTGCTGCCAGATGAAGGCGAGGTGCAGGTAGACGAGGCATTGGCGCGTCATGATGGGTTAAGCGTCGATGCGGATGCCCTGACTGTCGCGGGCATTGATCCTGCATGGCGCACGCAGGAAGGTGGTTTGCGCCTGCGACCCGACTACTGGGCCGATCAAGGCGGCATGGATGGGTTCTATATCGCCGTGTTGCGAAAGCCTGCGTGACACGAATCCCCTAGCGCGGTATGCTGCCGCTAACCTTAAGATGCGCAAAGCACGACCAGAGGCAGGAGAGACTTGACACATTCGCAATCATTGCGGGCCTTTAACGCCCGTTGGATGGACCGCTGGCATGCACGGCTTGCTGCGCGTGCGCGTCCGGCAACAGGTTTTGTGTCGCAGCCCGAGCCGCGCACGATTGGCTATTATGCGCGCGGGCGCCAGCTGATGGCTGGCAATTTTCTATTTGCCGGTCAATTGGTCGAGGCCAAGAATACATCAATCTGGGATGCTGTCCCCAGCGATCCTCGGGTTGCGAATGTTGTGCAGGGCTGTGTCTGGCTGGATGACTTGGCCGCTGTCGGCGATGCCAAGGCGCGCGACACGGGCCAGGCTTGGGTTGCGGATTGGATTGCGCGGTATGGCAATGGCGCAGGACCGGGCTGGACACCGGATTTGACGGGCCGCAGGCTTATTCGCTGGATTAATCACGGATTCTTTTTAATGCGTGGGCAGGACCGCGCCTTTACCGATGCATATTACCGTAGCCTTGCGCGCCAGACGATTTTTCTTGCGCGGCGTTGGAAGTCAGCCCGCAGCGGATTGCCCCGCTTTGAGGCTTTGACAGGCATGATCTATGCGGGCTTGTCCCTTGCCGGGATGGAGCAATACGTTGATCCGGCTGTGCGCGCCCTTGCCCATGACTGCAAGATCGAGGTGGACGTCGAGGGTGGCATTGCCACGCGTAATCCTGAGGAACTTCTTGAGGTACTAACCTTGTTGACTTGGGCCGCGCAGTCATTGGCCCAAGCTGGGCGGGATGTCCCGGAAACGTTGTTGTCCGCACAGGCGCGGATTGTGCCGACATTGCGCGCCTTGCGCCACGCTGACGGCGGACTTGCGCGGTTTCACGGCGGCGGACGCGGGCTCGAGGGGCGATTGGATCACGCGCTTGCCGCTGCCGAGACAAAACACAGCCCCAGCGAAGGCCTGCATATGGGCTATACGCGACTTTCCGCGAGCCGGACGACATTAATCGTTGACGCCAGCACGCCGCCAGTTGGCGCGGCGTCGTTTGACGGCCATGCATCAACACTAGCGTTCGAACTGACATCCGGGCGACGACCGCTGATCGTCAACTGCGGTTCGGGCGCCAGTTTTGGCGAGGAATGGCGCAGGGCAGGGCGCGCGACACCCAGCCACTCAACCCTCGCAATTGAGGGGTATTCGTCGTCACGCTTGGACCCGCCCAGCCGAGGCGCATCGCTGCGCGGTGAATTGCTGGCCGAAGTGCCCGAGGATGTGCACTGCGTCCCAAGCACAATTAGCGATGGAATGCGGCTTGAGTTGGCCCATGATGGCTATCGCAATACCCACGGGCTGACCCATGCCCGCACCATTGATATGGCCTTTGACGGGCGCGCGATTGCTGGCGAAGACCTGTTGACGACCCTGACGCCAGCGGATGAGGCTGCGTTCAACCGCGCCCTTGATGCCGACGCCCTGCAGGGCGTCGCTTATGCCGTCCGGTTCCATCTTCACCCCGAGGTCGAGGCGTCGGTTGATCTGGGCGGTGGCGCGATTAGCCTTGCCCTGAAAAGCGGCGAGATCTGGGTGTTCCGCCAAGATGGCAGCGCTGAAATGACGCTGGAGCCTTCGGTTTATCTTGAAAACGGACGATTAAAGCCACGTGCGACACAACAGGTGGTTTTAACTGGCCGCGCAATGTCATATGCGACGCGCGTCCGCTGGTCGTTGGCCAAGGCCCAAGATACGCCGACCGCCCTGCGCGATGTCGGAATCGAGGATTTTGACGCGCACCTGACGGACCTAACTGAAAATGCCTGAGGGGCCGTGATATGACCGACATGCAACCCGTGCGCCGCGCACTTCTTTCGGTGTCAGACAAGACCGGCCTGATTGATCTGGCAAAGGCATTGCATGGCTACGGCGTTGAGTTGCTGTCCACAGGCGGAAGCGCGAACGCCCTGCGAGAGGCCGGCCTGCCGGTGCGCGATGTGGCTGATGTCACAGGCTTTCCTGAAATGATGGACGGGCGTGTCAAAACGCTGCATCCGGCGGTGCATGGCGGTTTGTTGGCGTTGCGCGACAATGCCGATCATATTGCGGCGATGGAGCAACACGGGATTGGCCCGATCGACCTGCTGGTCGTGAACCTTTATCCGTTTGAAGCAACCGTCGCGGCGGGAGCCGACTATGACACCTGCATCGAAAACATAGACATCGGCGGTCCTGCGATGATCCGTGCAGCGGCAAAGAATCATACTTTCGTGACCGTGGTCGTGGACGTCGAAGATTATGACAAACTGCTGGGCGACATGGCGCAGCACAGTGGTGCGACCTGCCCGAAATTCCGCAAGAAACTGGCACAGGCTGCCTATGCTCGCACGGCTGCCTATGATGCGGCGGTGTCCACTTGGATGGCCGATGCGATTGGCGTGCAAACGCCGCGCCGCCGTGCCTTTGCGGGGACCCTCGCGCAGACTTTGCGGTATGGCGAAAACCCGCATCAACGTGCGGCGTTCTATTTGGATGGGTCGGACCGTGCTGGGGTGGCAACTGCGCAGCAAGTGCAGGGCAAAGAACTGTCTTACAACAACATTAACGACACCGATGCAGCGTTTGAACTGGTCAGTGAATTTGCCCCCGCCGATGGTCCCGCAGTGGCGATTATCAAGCACGCGAACCCTTGCGGAGTGGCCCGTGGCACGACACTGAAAGACGCATATACCCGTGCGTTCGATTGTGATCGCACCAGTGCGTTTGGCGGAATTATCGCGCTGAACCAGCCACTTGATGGGGCAACTGCCGAAGAAATTGCGCAGATATTCACCGAAGTTGTGATTGCGCCTGCAGCCGATGATGACGCCCGCGCGGTGTTTGCTGCGAAAAAGAATTTGCGCCTGTTGATCACGAACGGTCTGGC
>JBLHNX010000089.1:0-8811 GCA_047622125.1 Paracoccaceae bacterium
AGTTGAACGACATGGACTTGTCCGTCGACTTGCGAACGTAGCTCCTTTGCCGCGACCTCAGCCTTGGCGACGGATCGGCAAGCCAACACGACATCCGCGCCTGCCTTGCCCAAATGCCTCGCGGCTTCAAACCCGATACCCGAGTTACCACCAGTGATCACGTAGACCTTGCCCTTCAAGTCCGGCAAACGATCTGCCGTCCAGCTCGAAAAGCCACTATCCATCAAAGTCTTGTTGGGTTCTTTGTCTGCCATGTAGATGTCTTCTTTCGTTGCAAGCGAAGACTTAGCTTCGCGGTTTTAAAGGCCCTGAATACCGATTTTCGAACCTTAGGTGCCCTTTAACCAACCGACGCTCAAATCCCAAAGCCGCTCTGCTGCATCGTCGTCGCAAGCATGCGGGTCCACCCCCATATACCGACCCATTGGGCTGTCGGGGTCGGTCATGGCAGCGATATCTGCATCCTCGCAATAGACGCCGGGCTTCCCAATCAATTTGGACGAAGTCGCGGCCCAAAGCGTTGTTGAGGCACCTTGTTCAGGACTTTTGAAGCCCGCTTTGGCTAGTTCGGAGGGCTCTCCATCTTCGCCCAGCCATCCCATTGCGATCATTTCTTCCTTTGGCAGGTGACGTTGAAGTGGTGTGAAAATACCACCTGGATGCACCGAAAAGGCCAACCCACCTGCGTCCTTCAAGCGTCGTGACAGAGCATTGGCGAAAAGCGCGTTCGCAGTCTTGGCTTGGCCGTAGGCTCGCCATTTCTCATAGGGTGTTTGTTCAAAGTTGATATCGTCCCATTGGATGTCTGACATCTTGTGCGCTGTCGAGGACAGTGCAACGACGCGCGGCGCGGGTGCCTGTTCCAATAATGAAAAAAGCCCCTGCGTCAGCGCAAAATGACCCATATGACAGATACCAAACTGAGACTCCCAGCCCGGTCCGACTTTGGATTCTGGGCTCGCCATGACACCAGCATTGTTGATCAGCAGATCTAGCTGTGGAAGCGTGTCTTGCATAGAAATTGCAAACTGGTTGACTGAATCCAAGTCTGCCAAATCAATTGGGGCGGTTGTGATGTCTCCTACGATGCCCGCGAGGGCTTCTTTCGCACTCGTTTCTGAGCGGACGGGAACGATCACTTTCGCTCCTTTGCTTGCCAATGCACGCACTGTCTCAAGGCCAAGTCCGCTGTAGCCGCCAGTTACGATGGCGATTTTTCCAACCAGATCGATGTCTTTTAAAACCTCGGTAGCGGTGCTTTTCGCGTGAAATCCGGATTGAAGTGGGACTTGATCTAGAATTGCCATGTTCTTCCTTTCGATAAACAGTTGTGTTGGACCGATCGATCCGATGACTTGTAAGAAGTAACTTAGTGCTGGTGGTCAGGTTTCAGGAGGGTCGATTCTCCGCGATCCTTGCACTATCCTCCGAAACCAAATCGGAATGAACAATACGTTCAGCTTGCTTGGGCACCGACAAAATTCTTAGGAGATGCACCAAATTTACGCGAAAACTCTCGGCTAAACTGTGCGGGACTCTCATACCCAACAGCCAACGCGATTTGCGAGATTGGAGCTTGTGCCTGCTGCAGCATCTGCTGGGCGTCATGCAGGCGCAGATCTTTTTGATACTGAAGCGGGCTATTGGCTGTGATCTGCTTGAAGTTCTCGTAGAAAATCGATGCGCTCATCCCGGCGATCGACGCAAGGTCCGAGGCCTTGATCGTGCCACGGTATTCCTTGCGAATGTGCGCAATCGCCTTGGCGATTTGGTTCGCCTTGCTGTCGAGGTGGATCATTTGCTGCAATGCTCGACCATGCTTGCTACGCAAAACGCGAAAATAGACTTCGCGCAGGGCTGCATCCCCAAGGGCCTGTTCCTCGACAGGGTCGCGGCGCAACCGAAAAAGACGTGCCATGGCATCGATCAACTCGTCTTCAGCCGTGCCAGCCAAGAATGCTGGGGCCGTATTGTCTTGGCCGCGCCCTCCGTCGATGTCGCTATAAAGATTGCGGACAATCTGCATATCAATACTGACATAGGCCGCAATAAAGGGAACGTCGGGTGTGGCGTTCACGACCGAGGATATTGTCGGTAGCGTTTGGCCAACGATCAGCACGTCACCAGCTGCATATTCGATCCGCCGCGAACCATACTGTGCAGTCTTTTGTCCTTGCAAGACTAAGCCAATGAGGGGGTCAATCACAGCACAAGTGTTAGATTTCGCGTGGCGAGTTTGCATTAGTCCCATGTTGCGGACACCACTGAGCTGGAACCCATCGGGAATGCCGCTTTGGGCAATGTGTTCCTTCACGTCCACTAGAAAATTGAGCAGGTTCATTCATCGCCTCCCAGTCGGAGAGAACTATAAAGCGATGAACTAAACAAACGCATTCATTTTGAGGGTACATCGCAGGATTGTGCAAGAATTCCGTAGAAACGTACAAAACTGGTACATTGTTCTCCTCACCGATCTACTTGTTAAGCTAGAGGAGACGCTTTCAATAAACCGCAGCGCGGCTCGAGGCTAATGCGGCACTCTTCGATTATCTGATATTGGGCACAATCAGGTCGGCCCCCTTTGGTCCTGCGCAAAACGCTGTGCACTTGTCGACGAACATTTGCACCAATCGGCGTTTCGGCCCTGGCGCGAATCCAAGCGAAAGTGTGACGCCCGACGATGTGTCAGACACTGGCAAACAGCGAATTCGGCCACCCGCATAGGGCAGTACTTCGCGCGGCCGCATGTTCAGCAACGACACCCCGATTCCTGCGGAAACCAACGAACGCACCATCTCGGTTGAGTTGGCTGTGGCGACGATGCGAAATTCCTCGCCGCTTTGCTCCAGCAGATCCATATAATATCCCCGCGCCGCTGGCCGGTCCAACAGGATCAGCGGTTCGCGCACAATTTGGGAAATAGTCACGGCTTCGTCCGCCGCGATCGGATGATCTGCCGGACAGAGAAAATAGGTAGGTGCGAAAATCAGCGGTTGCGTCGATATCTGAGGGTTGGGTAACTCGGCTACAAAAATGATCACGTCGAACTGACCCTCAAGTAGCCCTTTTTGGACGGCTGTGTTGTCGGCTTCGGTAAATGACAGCGACACTTCGGGGTGCGCGGCAAGCAACGACGCACAAATTTCGGGAAGAAATGCCGGCGCGATAGGGGCATTGAACCCAATCGCCAAAGTTCCGGAAAGGCCCAGTTGCAGGTCGGCTACGCCGCTCAGCAATGCGTCATACCGCTCAAGCAGATCATCGACGCGCCGCTGCACATCGCGTCCGGCCAAGGTCGGAAACACACCCTTCGCCCGCGCCCGCGTCACCAGTGCCATGCCAAAAGTCTCTTCCGCCTGATTGAGTGCCGCGGCGATTGCGGACGGGGCGACATGCATCGCTTCGGCTGCTGCTGTGATGCTGCCATGTTGCAGCGCCGCCTGCAGGTAGCGCATCGCGCGCAAGGATAGGGTCATACCGATACCTCTGATTTTCAGATATAATACCTCTTATTAAACTATTTTCCAAAGCATCATTCATTTGCAAGTCTGGATATAATCGAAATCGGGGGCCATGCCATGAAAACCAGGACCAAAGTCGTCGTCATCGGCGGTGGCATCGCGGGATGTTCGACGCTTTACCACCTCACACAGGAAGGTTGGTCAGATGTCGTTCTGGTTGAACGCGACGAACTGACCAGCGGCACCACATGGCATTCAGCTGCGCAGGTCACGAATTTCGGCATGACCCAAACGATGGTTGGCCTCAAATCGCATTCCATCGCGCTTTACAAAAAGCTGCGCGACGACCCCGACTATCCTGTGGGCTATCACCATGGGGACGGCGGTATCCGACTGGCCAACACCGAGGCCCAGATGCAAGGCTATCGCCACTTCGCTTCGATGGCGCGGGGTATGGGCGTTGAGTACGAGATCCTTGACGCCGACGAATGCGCGCGCCGCCACCCGCTGATCTCGACCGAAAACCTGCTGGGCGGGCTTTGGGACGGGGAAGACGGTGATATCGACCCTGCGCAGTTGTGTCAGGCCTTGGCATTTCACGCCCGCAAGGCCGGTGCAGAAGTCTATCGCAACACGCCAGTTACCGCCTTGACCCAGCATAAGGATGACACGTGGACAGTTCATACGCAAAACGGCGATATCGACTGTGACATCGTGGTCAACGCCTGCGGCTACCGTGTGAACGAAGTCGGCGCAATGATGGGTGTGCACCATCCTGTCGCCTCCATGGAGCACCAGTATTTCATTACCGAGGACATTCCCGCAATCGCTGAGGCCGGGCACCGGATGCCGCTGCTGCGCTGCCCGATTTCGGATTACTATTCCCGTCAGGAAAAGGGCGGCTTGTTGCTGGGGTTCTATGAACAAGACTGCAAGACATGGGGGATGGACGGCATCAGCCCCGATTTCTCGAATGATCTTTGCCCCGACGATCTAGACCGCGTGATGGACGTACTTGCAGGCGCGTTCGAGAGGATGCCCGTGCTGATGGAAACTGGGATCAAACGGGTCGTCAACGGCCCTATTACTTACACTATCGACGGCGCGCCGCTGGTGGGGCCAATCCCCGGCAAGCGCAACGCATTTTGCATCATTGGGCTGCGGGCAGGTCTAGGAGAAGGCGGCGGCCATGGTTGGTTGCTCGCACAACAGATCGTTCACGGCGAGGCCTGTTATGACACATGGGTCATCGACCCGCGCCGGTTTGTCGGCCACACCAATGTGGAACTGACCGCGCTCAAGTCGATCGAAGACTACCAAAACGAATTCCGCTTTCATTTCCCACATGAACACCGCCCCGCAGGACGCCCCGCCAAGACGACGCCGCTCACCCCTATTTTGGCAGCGCTGGGTGCAGAGTTTACGGTGGTCAACGGCTGGGAACGGGTCGATTACATCAAACCCACCCCCGATTTTCACCCCAGCCTGTCATTCAATTTTGACGAAGCTTTCGATGTGATCGGCGCCGAGGTTCGCAATGTCGCCGAAAACGTCGGCCTGACCGAGGTCAACGGTTTCAACCGGATCGAGATCACCGGCGGCGACCGTCATACGTTTCTGGACCGGATGTTCTGCGGCACCGTCACCAAACGCGATGGTCGCGTCGGACTGGGTTACCTGTTGAACCACCATGGCTGCGTCAAAGGCGAGGCAACCATTGCCAATCTCCCCGCATCAGATCGCGGCCGCGCGCGGATCTGGTACGGGTCTGCAGCAGCCAGTGAAATCCACGATCTGGATTGGCTTTCTCAACATTTGCAACCTCATGAGGACGTGCAGCTTCGCAGCCTGACCAACGATCAAACGATCCTTGTTCTGGCTGGCCCAAAGGCCCGGGCAGTGCTGTCAGACTGCTCCCGCGGCGACTGGTCAGCTGCAGCATTCCCTTGGTTGTCGGTGCGAGAGTGTTTCATCGGCTTTGCGCCCGCTATAGTCATGGGGGTTAGTTTTTCTGGCGAACTGGCCTACGAAATCCATGTCCCCAACGCGTCGCTATATGCTGCTTATCTGGCCCTGCGCAAAGCAGGCGAGGCCCATGGCCTTGAACTGTTTGGCGCGCGCGCAGTGGATTCGATGCGGTTGGAAAAGGGTTTCCTGCATTGGAAAGCCGACCTGTTGACAGAGTTCGATCCGTTCGAGACAGGGCTTTCGCGGTTTGTGAAGCTCGATAAGGGCGATTTCATCGGCAAAGATGCCCTTCTAAAGCGGCAGGCAAATGGCCCGCTCAAACAACTCATGACACTCAAGATCGACGCCCGTCATGCGCCAACCCACGCAGGGGCGTCGCTGATGCAGGGCGACACAGTTGTCGGAACGATCTCATCGGCCGGTTGGGGTCATCGTCTTGGTTTGAACCTCGCCTATGCTTTCATCGACCCGCCGCTCGCGCACGTTGGCCACAGGCTTCAGCTCGACATGTATGGCGATCTGGTTGCTGCTGAAGTCATTGCACCATCGCCATATGATCCGAAATTTGAGCGAATGCGAAGCTAGGCCGTCAGCACCTTCACCGGCCTGATCCACAAGCGGCCTTCAGATATCCGCTGCGTGCTTTGCAGAAGGATCGATGGGTGATTTTTTGGGCAAGCATACCTCTTTGGGCAAATTTGGTCTATTTTCCCTATCATCTAATCTGTTGGCCGCTTCACCCATCCGACCAGATGGCCACAGCGAGCCCGGCATCCTTCAGAAAAGCTTCGCTCAGGGCATCCTCTCCGTATTGCTCAACGAGGGTGGGCAGATCGCTAAAAAGCGATACTCCGAGGCCCGCCTGTTCCGGGCCCGAAAACAAATCAAGCCAGTCAAGAATGGTTGGATAAACATCCAACATCGTCCCCGTTTTCTGGATGGTCGCTCCAGCCTGCCCATCGTCAATAAATTCTACAAGATTTCGACGCCCAATTTGCGGCATGCCTAGGTCGGCGCCATCATAATGTGAAAGATGGTCTGACATGACTATTATCCGAACAGGACGGCTGCCTTGTTGTTCTTCGAAAGCACGCAGAAAAAGACCAACATCATCCGCGGCACAAGCGGCGGCGTGAACAATGTCTGACGTTCTCTCGGCGACTGCGTTCCCGTTGCAACGCCGAGAGGTGATCGCCTCATCATCGTGCAGCGAATAGGTCTCGACGACCAACAGATATGGGTCGGTGGTTCCAAGAAGTGCGCCATGTCGGCGCAATGCCATCTCAAACACCATTTGGTCATCAACGTTCCAACCAAGATTGGCTGCATCAAATTCATCCGGTGGGAACGCGGCACGTATTTCCTCTATTCCAGCTATTTGCCCAAAGGAATGGCTTTCAAGAAAATTTAGCAACCCTCCGAACTCCAACTCCGAACCAACCACGAACGCGTTGCGATATCCGGCGTTTGCAAGGACATCGCTAAGGCAAGTCCGCCCCGTAAGAAAACCGGACTGCTTTTCAAACCCATCGCCGAAGACTAGGCCATTTGGAACTGGCGGAACGCCGCATTGGGTCGCGACGACGCCGGCAACACTCCACCCGGTTCCCGCTACCTGACGCACATCTTGGAAGCTGGTCGCCTGCCCCAGAATTTGTTGCATTTTGTCGGCAGTGTCTTGGAACATAGGAAGTTCAAGATATCGCCGCTCGAAACCTTCCAAGTAGAGGAGCAGAACGTCCGGCTGCGGCCCCAATGTTGCCTGCAAGGACGGACTAACAATCGACGCTTGGAGGCCAGAGTCAAATGGACCCTCAATCAAGCGTTGCAGTCCGTACCGCAGACCCGGATTGCAGATGAAAAGGGCAAATGCCAGCGCCATCGACACAAGCCGACCCCGTTGTAAAAGCTTGCTTAGCCCGATTGTCACCACGAGGAGTAGTAAGACAGCAATTACCGCGGTTGAAACGGCGTCTTCGAGCCCCGCAAGGGTCGCGCCTTGGGTTCCGAATTGAAAGTGAAACAAGAATGCCAGCGTATCAACGCGACCGAATCCTCTGGCAACGATTCCGAAGGGCAAGATCATTAGTCCTGCAAGAACAACCAACCAAGTTAGTCGCGAGGCGCCGCGCCAAAGCTTATAACCAAACATGACCAGCAACGTAACAACCACGATGATGATTGCCTGCCCTGGGGACGGCGCTGGAAAGGCCGGAAATGCCAAAAGACCAAGAGCGAGTAGCCCGATCGCAGACAGCCAAGAAATCGCGAATATACGGCGCGGCGATGTCAAAATACTTCGTCTTGCTAACAACAAGCCATCACTCTCTTTTTAGTCCGGTTCCATGAAACTGTAGGGTTGATGCGACTTGATTGAAATGCGTCAAATGGGGTCGGTAAAACGCAAGCGCTGGCATCTCCCGAGATGTCAGCACCCGCACGTTCCAGACCAGTCGAAAGGCCGGCCAAGTCCGCCGCACCAAAGATCTTTTCCCACAAAAAAGGCCCCCGCCGATGTCACGGCGAGGGCCCAATAGCGCATTGCGCTATCAACTTAGGAGTCGTCTTTGTGACCTGCGTGGCCGCCAGAGACTTCAACTGTTGAATCGCCGCTCAGCTTTTCTGGCAATATCAGGTTCAACGCAATCGCGATGAATGCTGCTGGCAGAAGGCCGGATGTCAGCAAGATCGTTGCCGTGCCGCCCAAGAACTGCATCGCGTCAGGTACCTGCTGCAGGCCAAGGCCAACGGACAGGGACACACCGAAGATCACCATGTTTCGGCTGTTCCAGTTGACGTCTGCAAGCATCGACGCGCCCGCAGCTGCAACCATACCGAACATCACAATCACGCCGCCACCCAGAACTTGAATTGGAACAGTGTTGATCACCGCGCCAACTTTTGGAACTAGGCCGCAACAGATCAGGAAGATGGCACCGATTGTAACAACATGGCGTGACATGACACCCGTCATCGCGATCAGGCCAACGTTTTGGCTGAAGGATGTGTTGGGCAAGGACCCAAACACGCCAGCCAGCGCGGACCCCAGACCATCGGCGTATGTCGCGCCCGTGACCTCTTCATCAGTTGCTTCGCGGCCAGCACCACCTTTGGTGATACCGGATACGTCGCCAACCGTTTCGATTGCTGAGATAAAGGCCATCAAGCACATACCGATGATGATTGCCCAGTTCAGCTCAAACCCGAACTTGAAAGGGCTTGGAACCATGAACCATCCGGCGTTTCCGACGCTTCCAAGGTTCACATCGCCCATCAGATAGGCAACGACGTAGCCGACAATTAAGCCGATTAAGACTGCCGACACAGACAGCAAGCCTTTGGCATAGAACTTCAAGCCAAGGGTCACAAAGATAACGATGCC
>JBLHNX010000090.1:0-8711 GCA_047622125.1 Paracoccaceae bacterium
GCATCATAATCGGTCGGTTCGTGTCCCGACAAAAGGTCGTTGGCCATGTGCATGCTCGCTTGTTTTTGATTGGTCGCAACTATGGCAGAGGTCGCGGTGGTGTGAAAGCACCCAAGCGCGAGAATAAGTGCACCCGAACAGCCGATGGTCAGGGCGATCCATTGTGCTAGTTTGTGTCGACAATTGAAAGGAACTCCACATGCGAATCTTTTTCACAGGCGGTAGTGGTAAGGCCGGCAAGCACGCGGTGGCTTATTTGCGCGAACAGGGACACCGCGTTACCAATGTTGATCTGGCAGCTGACCCCGGCCCGGGCGGGGATGCATTGAACGTCGATCTGACGGACGCGGGGCAGGTGTTCAATGCCATGTCCGCTTATGCGGATTTTGACGAATTGGACGCAGCAGGGGGTAAGCCGGAATACGACGCAGTCGTGCATTTCGCAGCCGTCCCCTGCATTATGATGCGCCCCGATAACGAGACATTTCGCATCAACACGATGTCCACTTACAATGTGATCGACGCCGCTGTCCGCTTGGGCATCAAAAAGGTGATCTTTGCGAGTTCGGAAACCACCTATGGTATCTGTTTTGCGCATGGCGAGAAAAAGCCGGATTACATCCCCGTGGACGAAGAACATCCTACAGTTCCCCATGACAGCTATGCCATGTCCAAGGTTGCCAACGAGGTATGCGCGCGCAGTTTTCAGGCGCGCAGTGGCATTGATATCTATGGGTTACGGATCAACAACGTCATTGAGCCACATGAATACGCGCAGAATTTTCCGGCCTTCATGGCCGACCCTGCAACGCGGCGACGCAACATTTTTGCTTATATCGATGCGCGCGATCTGGGGCAGATGGTGGACTGCTGCTTGAAAACTGATGGCCTTGGGTTCGAGGTTTTTAACGTCAGCAACGACGATATGTCGGTGGGAATTACATCGGATGAGGTGATCGCACAGTTCTACGCTGGCGTGCCAATAACCAAGAAGATGGACCCGCATGAAACGATGTATGCAAATGACAAAGCCAAACGCATGGTCGGCTTTGCACCGCTCCATTCGTGGCGGGATGTGTTGAAGGGATAGTTGATGTTTGCGACATTTGATTTGGCTGTGTTCGAGGGCGCAGAAGGCACGGACCGCGCCAACGCTGCAGCACAGGTCGATCGGATTTGCCGCGAAACGGGCTTTCTGGTACTGACGGGGCATGGCGTGCCACGCGACATTATCGACAACGTTTGGCAGGCCGCGCGCAGCTTTTTCGCGCAGACGGCCGAGGTGAAACAGGCCGTGGCCGCGCCCTATGCCGGTTACCCCTATGGCTATCTTGGTCCCAATTCCGAAGCACTCGCCAAGTCCAAAGGCTTTGATACGCCACCGGATCTAAAAGAGAGCTTCAACGGTGGGCCGCTGGCAACGCCTGACGGGATCGCAGACCCCGATGCCCATGCGTTTTGCTATCAGCCGACCCTCTGGCCCGATCAACCCGATTTTCGCCCCGCATGGGAAGCGTATTACACCGCGATGGAGGATTTGGCAGCGCGGGTGATGGTGGCCTTTGCTGCCGCGCTAGGCCTGCCGGATGACTACTTTGCGCCCTTTATCAACGCCCCCATTTCGGCCCTGCGGGCGTTGAACTATCCCGCAACAACGGATGTTGCGCTTGAGCGCCAGCAACGCGCGGGCGCGCATACCGATTATGGGTCACTCACAATCTTGTTGCCGCAACCCGGATCACGCGGCTTGCAGATATTCTCGCCTGATCAGGAATGGATCGATGTGCCCGCCCCCGAAGGCGCGTTTGTGATCAACATCGGTGATTTGATGGCGCGTTGGACCTCTGACAAATGGGTCAGCACGCTGCACCGCGTCGTCGCCCTACCAGACCGGCCCGCGCGCCAGTCGTTGGCGTTTTTCCATCAACCCAATTGGGACGCGGTGATTGCACCGCTGGACGGGTCCGACAGCCATGCGCCGGTGACATCCGGCCCCTACCTTATGGACAAATTTCGCGCGACAGGGACCTAGGCCGAGGCGATTGAAATCAGCAGATCGTTGAGCGGCCAGAGCTGGGTAAATGCGCGGTTTAGGTCGTCAGTCAGTGCGCCGCTGCGCTGCAATTCCCCTGACAGCACAAAGCTTTTGTATTTCAGCAAGTCGCCTTGCGGATGATCGGCGTCAAAGGTGGGTGGGACACGTTTCAACGCAGGTTCGTGCGGGGTGAAACCGTGGGCTGAAACCGCGTCGATGATCCCTGCCACGCGCGGTCCGTCCAGATCGACGAATTTGCGCCAGTCTTCCAGCACGGGTTTGTCAAAGCCCATCATCCCCGCGCCCACGGTCACATAATCCGGCGCGATGCCGAAAAAGAACACGGGGTCTTGGCGGCCGCCTCCAGCTACAGTCCACATCATGTGCAGGTGGGTGCTGTAGGGTGTCTTGTCCTTGGAGAAGCGCACATCGCGGTGCGGGCGGAACAGTTTGTGAGTAATTGCCTCGCCCGAAAGCTGTTCAAGTGGGGCGCGCATGTTATCCAGCAGCGCCAGGGCAGGCGACTTAAGCTTGGCATCATAGTCCGCTTTATGGGCCAGCCACCAGTCGCGGGTGTTGTCCTTGGACAGCGCGGTATAGAAACCCTGCGCTTGCGTGATCAGGTTGGCATAAGGATCGGACATCGGCGGCACCTTTCACAGCATATGGACCTGTCGCAACTTTGGCCCTAAGCAGGTCTGATGCAAGCCCCCGTTCTATCATATCGTGAGCATATCACACGGCTTCTGGCCCTTGGTCTGCCGCTTGTCGGGGCGAGCGTGGCCGGATTCTCGATCCATATGACCGACACGATCATGCTGGGCTGGTATGATGTGACGGCATTGGCAGCCGCGACAATCGCCACGTCGATCTGGTTCGTGATCTTCATTGTCGGCGCGGGCTTTGGCTATGCAGTTGTGCCGATGGTCGCCGCCGCTGCCGAAGAAGGCGACGAGGTGCGCGCCCGCCGGATCACACGCATGGCGCTGTGGCTGAGCGCTGCTTACGCAGTGCTCGCCGTGGGCATGTTGTGGTGGGCGGAAGAAATTATGCTGGCCATCGGGCAAACCCCGCAAGTGGCCGCTGAATCCGAAAAATACCTGCGCATTGCTGTCTTTGGCATGTTTCCCGCCCTGACGGCACAGGTGCTGCGGTCTTTCCTTGGGGCGCTGCATCTGACGGCGGTGCAATTGTGGATTACATTGGTCGCGTTGGTCTGTAACGCGGTGGTGAATTACGCGCTGATCTTTGGCAATTTCGGTGCGCCGGAACTGGGTATTCGCGGGGCGGCGATCGCTTCGGTGATTATCCAGATTCTCCAAGTGATCGCCTTGGTCGTCTATGTGCAATGGAAACGCCCCGATTACAGCTTGTTCCAGCGCATCTGGAAAAGCGACTTTGAGGCGCTGCGCGAAGTGTTTGCCCTTGGCCTGCCTATCGGTATCACCGCTTTGGCCGAAAGCGGCCTGTTCACGGCCAGCGCCATCATGATGGGCTGGATCGGCGAGATCGAACTGGCGGCACATGGTATAGCGCTGCAATTGACAGCGTTCATGTTCATGTTCCACGTGGGCATGTCACAGGCCGCAACGATCCGCGCGGGCGGGCATTACGGGCGGCGCGACGAGGTGGCCTTGCGGCGCGGCGCAATATCGGCCTTTGGCGTGTCGCTGTCGTTTGGAGTGATCGTGGTCGCAGTGTTCCTGCTGATCCCCGGTGTGCTCGTCTCGCTGTTCATCGATCCGACCGAACCGCAGCGTGATGCGCTGCTGGCTTTGGGTATCACCTTGGTCATGCTGTCGGCGCTTTTCCAATTTGTCGATAGTGCGCAGATCGTAGCGCTGTCGCTGCTGCGCGGCGTGCAAGACACGCAGGTGCCCATGTGGTTGGCGACACTCAGCTATTGGGTGATCGGTCTGCCGGCAAGTTACGTGATGGCGTTCACGCTTGATTTTGGCCCTATCGGGCTGTGGCTTGGTCTGACTGTTGGGCTTGGCTGCGCGGCGCTGCTACTGGGCTGGCGGTTCTGGGCTAGGTCTGTGCGCATCGGCAAAGGCGCGCCAAGCTGATCGGGCGTTGTTTGAGTATTTTTGAACAGAAGAAGGGGCTTTAGCTGCCTTTTAGCAGGCGATCCGCCTTTTTGCGCACCAGCACCGAGCGCAGGTCGTGCATCGCCAGCAACAACGCGTCTGTCACATCCTCGAGTTGTTCGTCGCTGGCTTTGGACTGCACCCATTGCGTCGTGATATTGAGATAGTCCACCGCGCGGTGGATATCGTCAATGTCGCGCTGGGCCAGCAGGGCGGTGCGTTCAGCCATCCAGGTTTCGATGCGGGTAATATCAGCCTGCGATAAAATGCGGTCGCCTTGCGGTTTTACTTCGCCGTTCCGGATGTTGATGACCGCGATCTGGTCCATTTCAACCCGACGCTGGCGGTTTTCGGTGTCCACACGAAACACCGCCGCCCCGTTTTCGCGCACACGGAAATAGTACTCTGGCAGTTCGGCAGACATCGTTACCCCTTACGTCAGGCTGGCACAAAAGGACTGGATCCGAGTGCAGGCCTCTTTTAGTGCCTCGTCCGAAGTAGCGTAGCTGACGCGGAAGTTTGGTGAAAGCCCAAAGGCGGCGCCAAACACGACCGCAACGCCGGTATCATCGAGCAGGGCAGTTGCGAAAACTTCGTCGTCGTCGATCAGCACGCCTTTGGGTGTGGTCTTGCCGATGCAGCCAGCGATGGATGGGTAGACGTAAAACGCGCCTTCGGGTTTCGGGCAGATGAGCCCGTCAGCGGCGTTCAGCATGCCGACCACCAGATCGCGGCGGCGGGTAAACATCGCATTGTTGGGTGCGATGAAATCTTGTGTGCCAATCAGTGCTTCAACGGCCGCCCATTGGCTGATCGTGCAGGGGTTGGATGTGGATTGCGACTGCACCTTGCGCATCGCTGCGATCAAGTGCTTTGGCCCCGCGCCATAGCCGATCCGCCAGCCGGTCATCGCATAGGCCTTGGACACGCCGTTCATCGTAAGTGTGCGGTCATAAAGCTGTGGTTCAACCTGCGCAGGGGTGCAGAATTTGAAATCATCATAGGCAAGGTGTTCGTACATATCATCTGTCAGCACCCAGACATGCGGGTGGCGCAACAACACATCCGTCAGCGCCTTTAGCTCCTCCCAGCTATAGCCGGCACCCGTGGGGTTTGAGGGAGAATTGAACAGGAACCACTTGGTCTTGGGTGTGATTGCGGCCTCAAGTTGCGATGCAGTGATCTTGAAATTCGCCTCAAGTGTGGCTTCGATAAACACCGGTTCACCGCCTGCCAACAGCACCATATCGGGATAGCTGACCCAATAGGGCGCGGGGATGATCACTTCGTCGCCGGGGTTCAGCGTGGCCACAAAGGTGTTATACAAGACCTGCTTGCCGCCCGTTCCCACAGTGACTTGATCGGGCGCATAGGTCAGGTGATTGTCACGCGCGAACTTGGCGCAGATCGCTTGTTTCAGCTCGATTATCCCGTCAACGGCGGTGTATTTCGTGCGGCCCGCATTGATCGCGGCAATGCCTGCGTCCTTGATGTTTTGCGGTGTGTCAAAGTCGGGCTCTCCGGCGCCAAGACCGATCACATCGCGGCCCGCGGCCTTGAGTTCCTGTGCCTTTGTCGTCACGGCAATGGTGGGTGATGGTTTGACGCGGTCTAGTGTCGCGGAAAGGAAGGACATGGTCGGCCTCATGTAGAAATTGCCAGATGCTTGTGTCATATGGTGTGCAACTATTCCGATCAAACAGCAAGGAATGCACGATGAATGACGGCACTGATAAAGCAGATGACGCAGGATGGTTCAGCGACGCCACCGCAACCTTCGGGGATCGTGTCGCAGGCGCGCGCGAAGGCACAGGGCTGACCCAAAAGGGGCTGTCCAAAAAGCTGGGTATCAAGCTTAGCACGCTGCGCAACTGGGAAAACGACCTGAACGAACCGCGCGCTAATAAATTGCAGATGTTGTCGGGTGTGCTGGGCGTGTCGATGTCGTGGTTGCTGACCGGCACGGGCAATGGCCCTGACCTGCCCGTCGATGCACACGAGGCGCAAGCCGATGTCGTTAGTATCCTCGCAGAAATGCGCGGATTGCGCACTCAGATAACCCAGAGCGCCGAACGCCTTGGCCAGCTGGAAAAACGCCTGCGCGCCGCGTTGCGCGAACCGGCATGAGCGAAACGCCCGAACACCGCATCAAGCGGCTGCGGATGCGGTCAATGCGGCGCGGGATCAAGGAAATGGACCTTATCCTAATTGCGTTTTCCGATGCTGAGCTGGCGGGTTTGAACGGCGAGGAGGTTGATCTTTATGATCGGCTTTTGTCTGAAAATGATCACGATCTTTATCAATGGGTGTCGGGGCAGACCCAAACACCGGCACCCTACGTTGATATGATTGCCAGAATCGCGGCCCGTGCGGATGGTGTCGTCAAAGCCTAAGACTTTTCGTGCAAATTTCTGTCGTCGTTTAACGGGTTGTTGGGATTATTGCCCCACTTATGCCCTGACATACCTTGACGGAGATAGACGCATGAGCCTTCATTCAAACGTGGTCCAGCCGGAGACGCCGGCGATAAATCCCGGTTTCATGACCAGTTACCTTGAGGCGTTGACGCTTGTCGAACGCCTGCACCGCCTGCTGCTTGATGTCATCAAAGATGAATTCGAGCGGGTCGGCGTGATCGAAATCAACGCTGTGCAAGCTTTGTTGTTGTTCAATATCGGCGACCACGAAGTCACCGCCGGCGAGCTGAAATCGCGCGGATACTACCAGGGCAGTAACGTGAGCTATAATCTCAAGAAACTGGTCGAAATGGGGTTTATGCACCATCAGCGGTGCGAAATCGATCGCCGTTCCGTGCGTGTCCGGTTGACCGAAAAAGGGCGGCGCATTCGTGATGTGGTGACACAACTTTTTGAGGGGCATGCCCAAGGGCTGCAAGGGCGTGGCGTGCTGGATATGGCAGGCGTCGAAGATATTTCCAGGGCCCTGCGCCGTGTGGAGCGTTATTGGACCGACCAAATCCGCTATATCTACTAGGGGTCGGAGGGGAGCGCGCCGATCGCAAGGCTTGCAAGTTCACGCAAAAGCTTGCGCGTCATCGCGGCCTCGTAGTCCTCAAAGCCAAGCGCGACTTCGACAAAGGCGTCCGCGCCGCGCATGACATAGCTGCGATAATAGGCTGACAGTTCGCCGACCTGTAGCAAGCGGGCGTTACCCGTGCTGGGGTCATCGGCACCGATGACCAATCCATTGATGGTTACGCCTGACGGGATTTGACTGTCGGAAATGTCCTGCGGGCGGGTGCCGGTATTGGCTTTGCCGTCGCCCGATATATCAAGCGTGCGCTTCCAGCAGTTGCCTTGCTGATCCAGCAAGGCCAGACCGGTCAGAATTGCGGGACCAATGGCCGTTGTGGGCTGGGCAGGGCTGCGCGTTGTGCTGGCCAGTTGCGCAATCACGCGGGTCAGGGCGGTATCATCGCTCATCTCGGTCCACGGCAAGATCAGGTGCTGGTCTTGCGGCCCGCTCCATTCGAAAACCGCAAGGCGCACTGGCGCAGCTGACGGGGCAAGAAGCACCTCGCGCACCGCGGGGCTGCTAAGCGCGCCCGCCAACCCATCCAGTTGCAAGCGGTATTCGTGCTGATCAACCGAACCCGACACGTCCAATCCCAGGACAAGCGCCTGACGACACGCCGTTTGCGCATTGGCAGGTGCGCCAAGGCACATTGCCAACAAGATGGCGCGCAACATCATCCTGCCGGTCCTTGTAACTGGGCAGGGGGCCGAGCCTTGGCCCCACCTTCGGGCAATGCCCCAAGGACTTGCACACCCAATTCGCGCAGCAATTTGCGTTGCATGGCATTGGCATAATCATCAAACCCGCGCGCCCGCTCGACAAAGGCGTTCGGTCCTCGCAGAACTTCGGTCCTGTAATAGGCCAAGAGGGCGGCATCATCCGTGCCGTCTTCTACCACAAGTCCGTTCACCGTCACGCCATCAAGAGGGAAATGGGCATAGGCCTGGGCGGGGGCAAATCCTTCATTGTTGATGCCGTCGCCCGCTATGTCGATGACCCGCTCCGCGCAGTCCGGGGCCATCGCAAACAGGGTCGCGGCATGGCCAAGGGCATGGCCTATCGCGGTTGGATAGAAATCGCTGGTGCGCTCGGTCTGCCCAATCGTTGTGGCAGCGTCGAGCAGATCGGCGGGGGTTTCGATCAGGGACCAGTCCAGCAACAGCCGTTGATTATAACGCCCGCTCCACTCGAACGCGGCGATGGCGACCGGCGCAGCGCGGCCAAAAAACGCATCCTGAACCTCGGGCGCGATCAGTGCGCTTGCAAGCCCACCCCGTTGCAAAGCATCCTCTTGGGCATTCACCGAACTGGACACATCAATCGCCAAGAGCAGGGCCAGCCGACAGGGCGTAGCCTGCGCCCCCGTGGCGACGACCGACAAAAGCGCGGCGGTGCTTATGCCGCGCAGCCCTACCAATGGCCTGTGTTTTCCATGCTTGCCCATGGTTCTTGCGGTGGCAGGTCATCGCCCGCTTGCAACAGCTCTATCGAGATATTGTCAGGGCTGCGCACGAACGCCATATGGCCATCGCGCGGCGGGCGGTTGATTG
>JBLHNX010000091.1:0-8709 GCA_047622125.1 Paracoccaceae bacterium
TCGAGGCGCTGAAGAAGGCGGTCTAGTTCTGCGAAGTTTGCGAATTTGATTTACCAAACGCCCCGCGCCAGACTAGGCTTGGGGCGTTTTTTGTTGGGAGGCACGAATGATTGAGGGAGCATGTCACTGCGGGGCCGTCACTTGGCAGTTCGACGGGACACCTGATAGCGCGACCGCGTGCAACTGCACGGTCTGTCGCCGATATGGCGTGTTGTGGGCGTATGATTATGACGGCGAAGGCATTCGCCACACGGGCGACACGCGCGCCTATGTGCGGGGTGACCGCAAGATCGAATTTCACTTTTGCCCTGCCTGTGGCTGCGTCGCATTCTGGCGTGGCATCGCACCTGACGCGCAGGGCCGCCACCGGATTGCCGTAAACCTGCGGTTGGCTGAACCCGATACAGTTGGCGCGATACCGATCCGCAATTTTGACGGTTTGGGCGCATTCAAGGATCTGCCCGCGAGCGGGAAGTGCGTGTCGGATTATTGGGCATGAACGAATGAAGAAACCTATCAGATACTATGTCTGGCGCTTTGCGCTCTATTATTTGGTGACGCTGTTTGCCGTAATAGCTGTCGTTGCCATGCTGTCGCAATTTGCGCCACGGGCAGCATTTTTCATTTTTGGCGGGTCTGCCAGCATTGGCGTGAGCGTGGCGATGTTGCTGGTCGCACCAATGATATTGGCGGGCAAATTCTATCGCACCGAAGGGCGCGCCTTTGTGCGCAGAGAAGCTTGGGCGCTTGCCGTATTGGGGGCGGTTGTCACTGTCACGCTGACAGTTGGGGTGACGTTCGCGATGAACCTTGTCGCGTTCGGCACGTTGAACGGGCGCGGTAGCTTTGCACGTATGGCACAAGATCCACTGGGCGTAGCGGTGGTTGTGCTTGTCGTATTTGTGGTCCTTACCTTGATGACCCGCCTGTTTTTGTGGCTGGGGATGCGCAACGAGGTGAAGCGCGCGGGCTTGTAGTGCGCCGCCCTCTCGCGCTAAGGGCTGCGCCATGACTGTTAAACATCCCTCCGGCGCCCCGTGGCGCAATTTCTATGGCCGCTTCAAAGGGAAATCCCTGCGGCCCAATCAAGAAGTCTATCTGCAAGAAGACCTTGATGCGCTGTCGCCCGGCCTGATTGGCTGGGACGTAAACCCGGATCGCACACCTGTCGATCCAGACGCGCTGTTTGCTGGCAAAGATGTCTGGCTTGAGATCGGCTTTGGCGGGGGTGAGCATCTGGTGCATCAGGCCGCGGCCCATCCCGATATCGGTATCGTCGGCTGCGAGCCTTACATCAACGGCGTGGCGATGCTGCTGGGCAAAATCCGCGAGGCCGGTGTTGGCAACCTGCTGGTCCACCCCGGTGATGCGCGCGATATGTTTGACGTGCTGCCAGATGCGTCGATCTCCAAAGCGTTTCTTTTGTATCCCGATCCGTGGCCAAAAACGCGCCACCACCGCCGCCGGTTTGTAACGCCCGAACATTTGGAACCACTTGCACGGGTCCTGAAGCCGGGCGCGGAATTTCGCGTCGCGACGGATATCGCCGATTATGTCCGTCAAACGCTGGAGCAGGTTCCGCAGTTCGGGTTTGAGTGGTTGGCAGAAGGGCCGGATGATTGGCGCGCGCCGTGGTCGGATTGGATTTCAACACGGTATGAGCAAAAAGCCATTCGCGAGGGCCGCCCGCAGCACTATTTGACGTTTCGCAAGCGTTAGGGCGGACCCTTCGGGGAAAGTTATTTTGGAAGAAGAAGCGGGGGTGATGGACCAATCTGATAGGCTGGTCTAAACCTTGGCCAACACAATGAAAGAGAACGATATGTCCGGCCATGGCACCCCGATCCCGATGACATCGCGCAAGTGCGGACCCCTTAGGGGCGTGGCGGATGTGCCCGGCGATAAGTCGATCTCGCATCGGTCGTTAATCCTTGGCGCGATGGCTGTGGGCGAGACGCGGATTTCCGGATTACTGATGGGCGAAGATGTGCTTGATACGGCGAAGGCGATGCGTGCGTTTGGGGCCGAAGTGTCCGATCGTGGCGATGGCAATTGGTCGGTGCATGGGGTCGGTGTTGGCGGGTTCGCGGAACCTGAACAGGTGATTGATTGCGGCAATTCCGGTACCGGCGTGCGGTTGATCATGGGGTCGATGGCGACCTGTCCGATCACGGCTACTTTTACGGGTGATGCGTCGTTGAACGGGCGACCGATGGGGCGGGTGACTGACCCTCTGGCGCTGTTTGGTACGCAGGCTTTTGGACGGACCGGCGGGCGCTTGCCAATGACGATTGTCGGGGCTGCTGATCCGGTGCCTGTGCGTTATGTGGTGCCGGTTCCATCAGCACAGGTGAAATCGGCGGTGTTGCTGGCTGGGCTGAACGCACCTGGGCAGACAGTGGTGATTGAAAAAGAAGCAACTCGCGATCACACCGAGCGGATGTTGGCGGGGTTCGGGGCGCAGATTACGGTTGAAGACACAGACGAGGGCCGCGTGATTACCCTGACGGGACAACCGGAACTCATGCCGCAAGATATTGTCGTGCCGCGTGATCCGTCCTCGGCTGCGTTTCCGGTGTGTGCGGCGTTGATAACTGAAGGATCGGATGTTTTGGTCCCCAATATCGGGCTGAACCCGACCCGCGCGGGGTTGTTTACAACCTTGCGTGAAATGGGTGCGGACCTGACCTATGAAAACGAACGGATCGAGGGCGGCGAGCCTGTTGCTGATCTGCGCGCGCGGTTTTCACCCGATATGAAGGGTATCGACGTGCCCCCCGCCCGAGCCGCCAGCATGATCGATGAATATCCGGTGTTGTCCGTGGTGGCGGCATTTGCCAGTGGACAGACGGTGATGAAAGGCGTGCGCGAATTGCGCGTCAAGGAAAGTGACCGGATTGATGCGATGGCCAAGGGTCTGCGCGCGGCTGGTGTGACTGTGGACGAGGGCGATGATTGGTGGACAGTCACGGGCCTTGGTCATGGGAATGTAACCGGCGGGATCACAGCGGCGAGCGTGCTGGACCACCGTATTGCGATGTCGTTTATGGTGTTGGGCATGGCCACGAACAAACCCGTGTCTGTGGATGATGGCAGCCCGATTGCTACGTCCTTCCCGATTTTCGAGCCACTGATGGCCAGCCTTGGGGCGCAGATCGCGCGCGCCAACCACTAGAATGGCCGAGGAGCCTGCCAAGCCAAACTGGCGCGCAAGGATCGTGATTGCTATTCTGGTTGTGGTGGCAACTGCGCGGGCCTTTGAGATGTGGGTTGGCAGCGGACAGCAACCGTTCTAAGGGGGCACTATGACGTTTACAGTTGCAATTGATGGGCCGGCGGCGGCTGGTAAAGGCACGATTTCCATGGCCGTTGCGGCACATTTTGGCCTCGCGCATTTGGATACGGGGCTGCTTTATCGGGCGGTGGGCGCGCGTGTTCTGTTCGGTGTGGACGCAATTGATGCCGCGCGCGACCTGCGTGCCGAAGATCTTGAGGGTGATGCCCTTCGCACCGCTGATATTGCACAGGCTGCGAGCCGTGCCGCTGCGATTCCTGAAGTTCGTGCCGCACTTGTCGATTTTCAGCGTGCATTCGCGACCCGTCAAGGTGGGGCCGTGCTGGACGGGCGTGATATCGGCACGATTATTTGCCCTGACGCGGCCGTAAAGCTGTTCGTCACGGCCAGGGCCGAGGTGCGTGCACAACGCCGTTTTGAAGAACTGTCGGAAAAGGGTGCCGCAACTGATTTTGCAACTGTCCTTGCCGACGTAAAGGCGCGCGACGAACGTGACAGCAGTCGTGCGACCGCGCCACTAGTTGCGGCGGATGATGCGGTATTGATTGATACGTCCGATTTGTCGATTGACGCGGCAATTGCCGCTGCCGTTGCCGCAGTCGAGGCCGCCCGCGCCTAGATATGCGTTCTTGCCGTTACAAGATCAGGGGCATCCAGATGCGGGATGGTATTGAAAGACACGAGGTAGGTGCCATCGTCGCGGATGCGAAAACGATGCAGCGATGAATTCCAAATCGGCAGCAGGACATGCGCCATTTGTGACGGCCCCAGCCCAAGGGCTTGGCGCATAACCATCGCGATCACGCCGCCCGATGTGATGCAAAGCACGCGTTTTCCGGGCTTGGCGGCTTGCGCCAGCGCGTCGAAAATGCGGGTTTCGAATGTGGCAAAAGGTTCGGCGCCGTTGATTGTAGCGCCGTGCCAAGCCGCAAGCGTTTGCGGGATATGATCGGCGAAATCGTCCTGAGAGTTGGGCGGAGCAACGCCGTGGGTGACCTCGATATCGCGGGCAAGCGCAAAGTAGTCCATTTCGTTCAGCCGCGGGTCTTCGTAATCGGGGGTGAACCCCATTCCAGCGGCCGTTTCACGGTGCCTGCGCATGGCGCCTGAAAGCGTGAGGTCGAACCCGTCTTCGTTGGCATGCAACCAATCGCCAAGCAGCCCTGCTTGACGATGGCCAAGATCGGACAGACGGTCGTAATCCGCTTCGTTTGTGGCGCCGGTGTTGGCCTGGCCGTGTCTGACAAGATAAAGTTCACCCATGCCGATTGATGCCACAGGCAGGCGGTGGGCGGTAGGGGTTCCGTTCGCCAAAGCGCCCGCCTAGGATTAAGTGAAACAGGGGGTGCCATGGCCGAACATATCGTTGATCTGGACACATGGCCGCGCGCGGCGCAGTTCCAGTTTTTCCGCACCTACGATCGCCCGCACTACGCGACGACTGTGCGCATTGATGTCACGCGATTGATACAGGTGCGCAAAGGGCAGGGCGTGAACGTCTACCGCGCTTGCCTTTATGCGATTGGCGCGGGGCTGCATGGCGTGCCGGAATTGTGCATGCGGTTTCGTGGCGACCATGTTGTGCGCCATGACGGTGTTGCCTTGTCGATGACGGTACCGACGGCGGCGGGTGCGTTCAACTATGCCTATGTGCCGTATCTGCATGAGTTTGCGGCGTTTGATGCGCAATGTAGCACCTTGATTGCTGCAGCTGCCGAGACAGGGACCCTTGGTGCTAATAGCGGAGAGCGCGACGATGTGGCCTATCTGTCATGCATGCCTTGGCTGGACTACACGGCGATAAACAACGCAATGCCGGGGCCTGATGACTGTATTCCGCGCGTGTCGTGGGGCAAGATCGTGCCGCGTGGAGAAGGCTGGGATATGGCGATGACCTTGGAGGTGCATCACGCGCTGGTCGATGGTGCGCAGGTCGGCGCGTATTTCGGTGCGGTGCAGGGCGCGCTGAAGGCGGTTTAGGGTGTGCGAACAGCGGGTCTGCGATTTTGTGCAATCGACGGGCGCGCCGATGCTGTTAGGCTGCCTTAAATACGAAACATGACACCGTGAGGAGCACGAGATGAGCGATATTGATGAGATCACCAAAGAGGTCCTCGACTTTTGGTTCCTTGAGACGCCGCCCGAGAAACGCTTTGTGACGGATCCTGCATTCGATGCGGAAATCCATTTGCGTTTCTATTGGGTCTACGAGGACATTCAGACGGGCGGACATCAGCGCTATATGTCGTCCGCTAGCAGTATTCTTGCGGCGATCATCGTGCTGGACCAGTTTTCGCGCAATATGTTTCGCGATGATCGCCAGGCCTTTGCCGAGGATCGCCGCGCGATTGCCTTGGCATTTTATGCCGCCGATCAGGGGTTGGATCAGGAAATTGCCGAAAACCGGCGCGCATTTCTTTACATGCCGTTCATGCACTCGGAAAACGCAGCCGACCACGAGCGTGCGGTGATGCTGTTTACCGGACTGGGCAACGACATGTTTCTTGAGTTCGAGCTGAAGCACAAAGCGATCATTGATGAATTCGGACGGTATCCGCATCGTAATGCGGTTCTGGGGCGGGAAAGCACGGCGGCAGAGCTGGCGCATGTGGCGGAGCATGGGGGGTTTTGAAGGGTGCTAGGAATTTGAGCCTTGCTTGGCACATATGATATGAATCTAATGCCCAAATAGGTCTGCTTGCGCCAACGGTTTGACAGGGAAAATGCCTAGCAGCTGCCAAGTTTTAGGCCGCTTTTTCATATTGCCCAAAGCCAACACTAAGCCTGACGCTACATAGTCTTCGCAATAGGTGCATTCGAGATGTTTCAAAACCGCAGTTTCTTCCATACTTCGTCGGAGGTTGAAGAATGCAGCAGAAGTTTCCCAATCCGCGCAGGTCTTGTTATGGAGCCCGCCGCCGTCACGGTAGCGCATTGTAAATTTATATGGGCATGGGGAATACGAAGCTATTTCTTCTTCAAGCAATGATAACTGGGCTGCTTGAGCCGCGAATTTTTCTTGATCTTCTCGAAGCTCCGACTCTGACAGCGCCTTCCAAGTCAACGAAACTTCAGTGGGCCGAATGATTGCAAGAGATTGATCTTTGCCAATGGCTTCGATTTCAGAGTCAACCAAAGCGCGCTCGATAAGGCTCGATTTTTCAGCAGGGGCCTTAACCCGGCCGACTATTTCAAGGCTTTCTTCATGAACCCGACAGCTCTCCACGCGGCTATCATCCCTTGGTTTTGTATATGAAAAATCAACAATGTCCCACCGCTTGAATGCTTTTCCACCAGATAGCCTTCTGAAGCGGATTGGGAATAGCCTTTGCCAATTCCCGTCTTCTTGCAGGCCTGCACAGCAAACGGTTTCCGAGTGTTTCTTACTCGGCTGCGGCGAGGCTTTGACGAGGATTGTAACGCGGGATTTTGATACCATTTTTCAAATATTCTTTCGGTCTATCAGCGACTAGATCGAACACTGTGAAACCACGGGCTACCGCGTTGTCAGCCAAGTAGGAACGGTGGCAGTGTTTTGAGCATCGCTCAAAACATAACATGCACGTAATTTCCTTATCCGCAACCTGAAGTAGATCACGCAGGGCTTCTTGCGTGTCACTCTTGCTTAGGTGATCGAGAAAAATGTGCTCAAACCGATCAAAATTTCCTGCCTTTGCAGCGTCCCTACCAGGTTTGGGATCGCCTAATCGTCTGTAGTGAATATATGAAATTCCTACATCCGCGAGTTTGGCTGCAAGCCCATTCTTCGATAACCCTTTTTTGCGCGACAATGGGAGTTCTCGAACGTCTGCCAAAACCTCGACGCCAACATTGACTAGCGTTTCCACTAGCTGGTCAACATCTGAACCCTCGTAGCCAATTGTATATAGTGTTTTCATGTCACCCTCGCTTTTGTCATTTGAATCCTAAAAAAGTCTTACGGGCAACTGATGTCATTGTAGAAATCAGAATCGGGTGCAATTCCGCCACCCCTGCCAAATTTCCAATTTGGCAGCGCCCGAACCGCCCCCACGGGGCGGGCGCTTACGCCCACCCCTCGGTTCGGGCGCAAGTGGGTGATTGATGGGGTAAGCATGGATTGGCATAGTCGGTGTCTCGCCCTTGCCCTCAAGGCGATTCCCCCATATACGCGCGCCTGTTGAAGCAGCGGAACAGTTGCGAACGGGCAGGGTCGGAATATCCGGCCCTTCGTTCGTTTCCGGTGCACATATCAACGTAAACCCAGTCCGGCGGACCAAGACCCGTTCGGCCAACAACGACCGTAGGAAATACACGCCACATGGCTCAGAACACAACTATGGAGGAATTCGAAGCCCTTCTGAACGAAAGCTTCGAAATCGACACACCGTCCGAAGGCTCGGTTGTCAAAGGCAAAGTCATCGCAATCGAAGCGGGTCAAGCCATCATCGACGTCGGCTACAAGATGGAAGGCCGCGTTGACATTAAAGAATTCGCAAACCCCGGCGAAGCGCCCGACATTTCTGTAGGTGACACTGTTGAAGTGTTCCTGCGTCAGGTCGAGAACGCCCGTGGCGAAGCCGTCATTTCCCGTGAAATGGCCCGCCGCGAAGAAGCTTGGGATCGTCTGGAAAAAGCATACGCAGACGAAGAGCGCGTCGAAGGCGCAATCTTTGGCCGCGTCAAAGGCGGCTTTACTGTCGATCTGGGCGGCGCGGTTGCGTTCCTTCCCGGTAGCCAGGTTGATGTGCGCCCCGTGCGCGATGCTGGCCCGTTGATGGGTCTTAAGCAGCCGTTCCAAATCCTGAAAATGGACCGTCGCCGTGGCAACATCGTTGTTTCGCGTCGTGCGATCCTTGAAGAATCCCGTGCCGAGCAGCGCGCCGAAGTTATCGGCAACCTGACCGAAGGCCAGGAAGTTGACGGCGTGGTCAAGAACATCACCGAATACGGTGCGTTTGTTGACCTTGGCGGCGTTGACGGCCTGCTGCACGTGACGGACATGGCATGGCGCCGTGTGAACCACCCCTCCGAGATCCTTTCGATTGGCGAAACGATCAAGGTGCAGGTCATCAAGATCAACAAAGAAACCCACCGTATCAGCCTTGGCATGAAGCAGCTGCAGGACGATCCGTGGAATGCGGTCGAAGCAGCTTATCCGCTTGAGTCGACACACACTGGCCGCGTGACCAACATCACCGACTATGGCGCATTTGTTGAACTTGAGCCCGGCGTCGAAGGTCTGGTTCACGTGTCCGAAATGTCTTGGACCAAAAAGAACGTACACCCCGGCAAGATCGTTTCTACGAGCCAAGAAGTTGAAGTCATGGTTCTGGAAATCGATAGCGCCAAGCGTCGCGTTTCCCTTGGCCTCAAGCAAACTCAGCGTAACCCATGGGAAGTGTTTGCAGAAACCCACCCCGAGGGCACTGAAG
>JBLHNX010000092.1:0-8703 GCA_047622125.1 Paracoccaceae bacterium
CCGAACCTACATACCTGAGAATTCAGGGGGATCGGTGCAAACCGGTCCCCTTTTTCGTATTCACTCGATTGCTACAGGAGGGCGTGATGCCCGTCGCTATCGCCAATTTCACGCTGTTTGCCGCCTCGCAGGTCGCAACACCCGGGCCTGCCAATATGGTATTGCTGGCCACGGGCGCGCGTTTTGGCCTGCGCCGTGCCTTGCCGTTCGTGGCGGGCGTGGCCTTGGGCAAACAGCTGATCATCTGGCCGATCGGGCTGGGGTTGATGACGCTGCAAGAAACTGTGCCTCTGTTGTTCGTGATCCTGAAATGGATCAGCGTTGCCTATATCCTTTATCTGGCATGGCGCGTGGCTGGCATGCGGCTTGGTGTGCAGGACGCAGGTGCGACGCCGCCGGGATTCATCGCCGGATTGGCCGTGCATCCGCTTAACCCAAAGGCGTGGGCGATGATCACCACAGGCTTCACATCCTACGTGAGTGCTGCCACCCCGACCTTGCAAGCCACCGCTACCGTCGCCATCTGTTTGTTAACGCTGCAACTAATCTTTCATCCGCTCTGGACTTTTGCAGGCGCGCGGATCGCAGCAACCCTCGCAGGCCACGCCAGCGAACGTTATCTGATGTGGACCCTTGCCGCCCTTACGGTGGCCTCGGTTCTTGTCGCGCTTTTCACGGGAGGAACGGCATGAAGACTGTCGAACAGGACCACGCTGCACAACCGATTTATACGACTGACCGTTTCATTTTGCGCCCCGTGCAACGCAGTGATCAGGCCCTGATCGGGCTTTATTGCGCCGATGAACGGGTTGCGCGGATGACACCCGGCATTCCGCATCCGCTGCCACCTGGCGCGACCGAAGCTTTCGTTGATCAAGCCATGACGCCGACGGATCACAAGCAGGTCTGGGTTATCGACGGCAGCCTTCAGGGTCATGCCGAAGTCATGGGGTTGATCAACCTTGACGCCATGGACCGTCAGCAATCCGAGATCGGCTATTGGGTCGCGCCCGCGTTCTGGAACACAGGAATTGCATCAGAAGCCGTGCGCACGATCATCGCCGCCAATCCGCAAAACGCCCGCCAGCTTTACGCCGAAGTCTTTCAAGATAACCCGGGATCGGCGCGCGTGCTCACGAACTGTGGCTTTGACTATCTGGGCGACGCCGAAAGTTTTAGTGTTGCGCGCGAAGCCACTGTAGCCACATGGACCTACGTTCTGAAGATGGACAAATGAAAGCGCCAACCCTGATTACCCCGCGTCTGACATTGCGCGCCCTGCGCAAATCGGATGCACCAGACATGGCGCGCAAAATGGCGCCTTGGGGTGTGATCAAATGGCTGTCAGCGCCACCCCACCCTTATCGGCTGGCCGATGCCCATTGGTTCATTGAAAATCAGGGCGACGGGGTCAACTGGGCTATCACCACCAACGATGCCTTTCTTGGGGTGATCGGCATGCCCGCCCTTGGGTTTTGGCTGGCCGAAGCACATCAGGGTCGTGGCTATATGACCGAAGCGGCGCGCGCCGTGCTGAAACGGCACTTTGGCCAAAGCAGCGATACCGTGCAGACAGGACATATGATCGGCAATCATGCGTCCCGCGCGGTGCTGTTGAAGCTGGGGTTTACGGACACCCATATTGCAACAGAATTCGCCGAACCTTTGGGCGACGAGGTGCAGATGCAGCGCATGGCACTGACGGCCAACGCATGGGGCCTGTGATGAAAACCGCGCGCCTGACCCTGCGCCGGATGTGCGGCGATGATGCCGCGGCGCTGCATGTGATCATGTCCGATTGGCAGGTGGTGCGCCAGTTGGGAGGCTGGCCTTGGCCGCCAGACCCCGCATTCACACAGATGCGCTGCGACGATACGGCGACCCACAAACGCGACATTTACGGTGTGTGGTTGCACGATGATCTGATCGGCACAGTCGGCACGCATAACAACGACCTTGGCTATTGTTTTGTCGCGGATAACTGGGGGCAGGGGTTCGCACGCGAGGCTTGCACCGCCGCGCTTGATGGTGCCTTCGCCGATCTGGCCTGCGATGAAATCGGCGCATCTGCGTGGGATGACAATGCAGCCTCAATGCGGGTGCTCGGGAAACTTGGCTTCGTCGAAGGGCAGTCGGAAACCCAGCATGCCTTTGCGCGCGACGCGCCGACCCTGTGTCGCACATTCACACTGACGCGCGCCGCGTGGCAGACCTTGAGAGCGGACGCGCAATAGCGTATCGCCTGCACAAACCTGAACGAAAGCCGTAAGCCATGAAATTCCTCGACCTGTGCAAAGTATATATCCGGTCCGGCGGCGGCGGCGGCGGCTGTGTGTCATTCCGGCGCGAGAAGTTCATCGAATACGGTGGCCCTGATGGCGGCGACGGCGGGCGCGGCGGTGATGTGATCGCCGAGGCGGTTGATGGGCTGAACACGCTGATCGATTTTCGCTACCAGCAGCACTTTTTCGCGCGCAACGGCGTGCCCGGCATGGGCAGCCAACGCACCGGCGCGGATGGCAAAGACATCATCCTCAAGGTGCCCGTGGGCACTGAAATTCTGGACGAAGACGAAGAAACTGTCATTTGCGACCTGACCGAAGTGGGCCAGCGGGTGATATTGGCCAAGGGCGGCAACGGCGGCTTTGGTAACCTGCATTTCAAATCGTCAACAAACCAAGCCCCGCGTCGTGCCAATCCGGGCCTTGAAGGCGTTGAACGCACGATCTGGCTGCGCTTGAAACTGATCGCCGACGCAGGGCTTTTGGGCCTGCCTAACGCTGGTAAATCCACGTTTCTGGCCGCCACGTCGAATGCGCGGCCTAAGATTGCCGACTATCCCTTCACAACTCTTGTGCCCAACCTTGGCGTGGTCGGGGTCGACGGCGTTGAATTCGTCGTCGCCGACATTCCCGGCTTGATTGCGGGCGCAAGCGAAGGGCGCGGTCTTGGCGATCTGTTCCTTGGGCACGTTGAGCGCTGTTCGGTGCTGTTGCATCTGGTTGACGGCACCTCGGGCGATCCGATCGGCGATTACAAAACTATCATCGGCGAGCTTGAGGCTTATGGCGGCGACCTTGCCGACAAGCCGCGCGTGACGGTGCTCAATAAGATCGATGCGCTAGATCACGAAGAGCGCGCGTTCATTTGTGATGAAATCAAGGCGGCCACCGGCGTTGACTGTCTGTTGATGTCTGGCGTCAGCGGCGAGGGCACCACGAACGTGCTGCGCGCGCTGCGCGACAAGATCGACAAAGACCGCTTGCGCGCCAGAATCGAAGCGGCGGCACCCGTCGAGGACGAAGAATGGCTTCCCTGACAAACGCAAAACGGCTGGTCGTCAAGATCGGCTCGGCCCTGTTGGTTGATCGCGAGACCGGCGCGCTGCGAAGCGATTGGTTGCTGTCACTGGCCCAAGATGTCGCCGATTTGCGCGGACGCGGCGTCGATGTTGTGCTGGTCTCATCAGGTTCAATCGCATTGGGGCGTGGCGTGCTGGGGCTGCCCGCACAAGACCTCGCGCTTGAACAATCACAGGCTGCGGCGGCTGTCGGGCAAATCCGGCTGGCACGCGCCTACGAGGAAGCCCTTGCACCGCATGGCATAATCACCGCGCAAGTGCTTGTAACACTTGAAGATTCCACGGACCGGCGACGCTATTTGAACAGCCGCGCAACGATGGAAACGCTGATCGGTTTAGGTGTGACGCCGATTGTGAATGAAAACGACACCATCGCCACTGATGAAATCCGTTATGGCGATAATGATCGTCTGGCGGCGCAGGTTGCGGTGACGGTCGGGGCGGATATGCTGGTGCTTTTGTCGGACGTTGACGGGTTTTATTCCGGCAACCCACAGATTGATAGCGCCGCGCAACGATATGATATTATTGATAAAATAACCCCAAAGATCGAATCGCAGGCGGGTGATGCCGGATCGGGCCTGTCCAAGGGCGGAATGAAAACCAAACTGATGGCCGCGCGTGTGGCCACGGATGCAGGTTGTGCGATGGCAATAACGTTAGGTTCGCCGCATAACCCGTTGAAATTACTGGAGAGTGGCGCGAACGCCACGTGGTTTACTGCGCAAACTGATCCACAAACTGCGCGCAAACGCTGGATCGGTGCGATGAAGTCGCGTGGCACGGTAACTGTCGACGGCGGTGCGCAGGCTGCATTGGCGCAGGGCAAAAGCCTGCTTCCGGCCGGCGTGACAGCAGTAAGCGGAGATTTCGGGCGTGGTGATGCGGTTGAAATACTTGGCGCGGATGGTACGCATTTGGGACTTGGGCTGGTGCGCTACACCGGCGACGAGGCACGTTTGATCAAGGGCCGCCGCACCGGTGATATCGCAGCGCTGTTGGGTTATTCTGGACGTGCGGTGCTGATGCACCGTGATGATATGGTGATTTGAATGGATGATATTGCAACCCTGATGGCCGACATCGGCGCGCGCGCCAAGGCGGCGGCGGCTGATCTGGCCTATGCCAGCGGTGAGCGCAAACATGCGGCCCTGATCGGTGCTGCGGAATATGTCTGGGCGGATCGTGCGGCGATTGTTGCTGCCAACGCCAAAGACATGGAATTCGCGCGTGACAAGGGGCTAAGTGCGGCGATGCTTGATCGTCTGATGCTGGACGAGGACCGCATTCGCGGGATCGTTGATGCCCTGCGCGCGGTTGCAGAACAGCGTGATCCTGTTGGGGAAACTCTGGCTGAGTGGGACATGGCAAGCGGGCTGCATATCAAACGCGTGCGCACGCCGCTGGGTGTGATCGGCGTGATCTACGAAAGCCGGCCCAACGTGACGGCAGACGCGGGTGCACTGTGCCTTAAGGCGGGCAATGCAGTGATTTTGCGCGGCGGATCTGAAAGCCTGCATTCAAGCGGCGCGATCCACGCGGCGATGGTGAAAGGGCTGGTTGACGCGGCCCTGCCAGCGGATGCGATCCAGCTGGTGCCGACCCGTGATCGGGCCGCCGTTTCTGCGATGCTGACCATGACAGACACGATTGATGTGATCGTACCCCGTGGTGGCAAGGGGCTGGTTGGCCTTGTGCAACGCGAGGCGCGGGTGCCGGTTTTTGCCCATCTTGAAGGCATCGTACACATCTATATCGACAAGGATGCCGACGCGGAAATGGCGCGCGCCGTCGTGATGAACGCCAAAACACGGCGCACGGGCATTTGTGGCGCGGCTGAATGCTTGCTGGTGCATCGCGATGCTACTGCCCTTGGTCAGCAAATCGTCGATGACCTGATCGCAGCGGGCGTCGAGGTCCATGCGCAGGGGGTGAACGGGACGGTTCACGCCACGGATGATGATTGGGGTATGGAATTCCTAGACATGAAGATCGCAGCTAAAGTCGTTGATAACATTGACGAAGCGATTGCGCATATCCGCAAATTCGGATCGAACCATACGGATTGCATCATTACCGAGGACGCCAATGCGGTCGCACATTTCTTTGAACGGCTTGATAGCGCGATCCTGATGCACAATGCCTCGACCCAGTTTGCGGATGGTGGCGAATTCGGCATGGGCGGCGAGATCGGGATTGCCACAGGCAAGATGCATGCGCGCGGCCCTGTGGGCGCGGCGCAGTTGACTAGCTTCAAATACCTGGTCAGCGGCAACGGGGCTGTGCGCGCTTAGAACCGTGCAACAATCCGGCCCGTGTCAAAATCGAGCGTCAAGGCGCGCCCGATCTGGTCAAGCACGTCGGGCAGCAGGGCAAATTGCACAAGGGCCGATGATAGCGAAACGCGCGCGCGCAGATTGGTCAGGCTTTCCCAAAGGTCGGGGTCAATGTTCATCCGGTTGCTTTCGCCTGTGATGGTCCACGCGCCATTGTCCAGATCAACGGTGATATCCCCGCCAAAGGCCATTGCTGTCTCAAGGCATTGCACCGTCAGAAAGGCGGCGCGGACCGCGCGGCGCGGCAAATCACCGACAGGGCGCCATTCATAAGCCAGCCGCCCCCCGCGCGAGGCCGCTGAGAGCGTCGTTATGATTTCACTGCGTGAAATGATTTGTTCGGCGCTGGCTGCCCCGAACGCGATCCGGAAAAATCGCAGCCGCGCATTGGCGTTTTCGACGCTTTCGTTGATCAACTGCATCTCTGGCCCTTGGGACGGGGCAGACATGCCAAGCAGTTCAATGCCGTTGCCAATTGCGCCCAAAGGGCTGACAAGGTCATGACATATCCGCGAACTGACCATTGCGGTGATATCGGCTCGCGTCCTCATGACGCCACCGCAGGCAAGCTAGACAAGGCGGATGATATGGACGGCATCAATGCAATTCTTGAACCTGGGATGCTGGTGCGCCATCCTACCCAGCCCGATTGGGGTGTGGGGCAGGTACAATCTAACATCGGTGCGCGGATTACGGTAAATTTCCGCGAGATTGGCAAAGTTGTGATCGACGGCACGCGCGTCAGTCTTTCCATTGTATCCCCCAATGATCCGTCCCCTGGTGACTGATTTACAACCTAGGGTAGCATTTCTGTAGTCCATGTCAAATCAGTTGCACCCAGACTGCCGCCCTTGTGGTTGCCAAAGCGTTAACGCGACCCTAGAAAAAAGCGGCCCAGCGCGATTTATTCCCGCACATATTGCCAGAGACCAGATGACCAACCCCGCCACCCCCATATTCGAGGCGCGACTTGCCCGCGATGACAGCGACCTGAGGGCGGCGTTGCGGTTGCGCTATGATGTGTTCGTGCGTGAACTGGGTGGGAATGGCCCAGATGTTGATCATTGCGCAGGGCTTGAGCGTGATCGCTTTGATCCGTTCTATGATCATCTTGTGTTGATCGACCATGCCCGTGCACCGGGTGATCATGTGGTCGGTGTCTACCGCGTGATGCAGTCGGACGCTGCCGCACGTGCGGGACAGTTTTATTGTGAAGATGAATATGATCTTGCGGTGCTGCGCGCCTCGGGTCGGCGTCTCCTGGAGCTTGGACGGTCATGTCTGCACCGCGATTATCGCGGCGGCACGGCGATGGTCGAGCTGTGGCGCGCGCTGGCGCGCTATGTGGCGGACCATCACATCGAGGTTTTGTTCGGGGTCGCCAGTTTTCACGGCACGGATATTGCTCCGCTGGCCCAGCCGCTGTCGTTGCTGCACCATCGCCACCTTGCGCCCGCCAATCTGCGGGTGCGGTCACGGGTGTTTCAGTCCATGGATCTGGTCCCCGAGGCCGTGATTAACCGGCCGCAAGCGATGCGCGACACGCCGGCGCTAATCAAGGCCTACCTGCGGCTTGGCGGCTGCGTCGGCGAAGGGGCATTTATCGATGATGCGTTTAATACCACCGATGTCTGTCTGGTGATGGACACCGCACAGATGAACGCCCGCAATGCCGCGCTTTATACGCGTGCCGCCCCATGAGAACCCCATGAACACACCATGGGATAGCGACACGCATCCGCCACATCCAAAGATGGGCGCGAGCGCATGGCTGCGCGTGCTGGCACGCGGGGTGCCGCTGGGGCTGGTCGTGTTTGGCGGCCTTGCCATCATGTTATTGCTGCGTCTGATCGAGCGTCCGATATTTGGCGCGCGCCGTCCTGTGACGCCTTACATTACGCAGTTTGTCTGTCGCAGTGCATTGGTGCTGTTGGGGATCACGTATCGCATACAGGGCGATGTTATGGCCGGACCTGGGGCCGTGGTGGCCAACCATGCGTCATGGCTGGATATTTTTGCGCTGAACGCGCGCAAGCGGATATATTTCGTGTCCAAGGCCGAAGTGGCAGGCTGGCCCGGTATCGGCTGGCTGGCGCGGGCTACGGGAACAGTGTTTATCCAGCGGGATCGGCGCGAGGCCGCATCACAAATCGGCGTGTTCCAAGACCGACTAGCACTGGGCCACAAGCTACTGTTTTTTCCCGAAGGCACATCAACAGACGGGCAGCGCGTCTTGCCGTTCAAGCCGACGTTGTTCGCGGCGTTCTTTGCCGACGGGCTGCGCGAAAGCCTATCGATCCAGCCGGTATCAGTGGTGTATCGCGCGCCCGAAGGTGGCGATCCGCGCTTTTACGGCTGGTGGGGCGATATGGAGTTCGGCCCGCATCTTTTGTCGACGCTTGCCGCGCGCCGCCAAGGCAGCGTGACGGTGATCTATCACGCCCCCGTGCGGGTTTCTGATTTTGGTGATCGCAAGGCCCTGGCCACAGCACTTGAAGACCAGGTGCGCAGCGGGTTGGTCAGGTCATTGCAGCCATAAGCGCGCGCAGGGCAGCACTGGGGTCATCACTGCCCCAGATTTCATCGCCAATGCCAAAGAAATCGGTGTGCGGTGTCAGGGTGCGGATCAGGTCGATGTCGAGCGCACCTTCGGCTACCACGGGCACTTCGATCATCGCCGACCACCACTCGAACAATTCAAGCTCGGCGCGGGTGCCATCGCCCAAAGGGGTTTCACCCACAGGGCCAAAGCTGACGTAATCCGCACCAAGTTCACCAGCGGTCATGCCGTCGTGGCGCGAGGCGGCGCAATACGCGCCGATAATCGCATCATCGCCCAGATCCTTGCGCACTTGGCGCACAGATCGCGCGTGATCGGTCAGATGTACCCCGTCTAGCCCCAAGCGTTCGACCAACTGGATATGGCTGTCGATCACCAGCGCGATATCGCGATCATGGGTGACTTGGCGCAGGGCATCCGCGGCTTTGGCGATCCGGTCTTCGTCG